>JAVBPQ010000173.1:0-17185 GCA_031549525.1 Clostridiaceae bacterium
GTTTGAGCTTGGAGCAAAGGTTCAGGTTATAAAAAAAGGGACCATGTACCCAATGAATGCTCAAAAATTATACGATATTTACACAAAATATAAGTCCATAGAAGAGATACCAGAAAAAGACAGAGAGAGGATAACAAAGAATTACTTTAAAAGACCTCTAGAGGATATTTGGGAAGATGTTAAGAGATATTTTGATAGGATAGATAAGAGGCAGATAGAACTAGCTGAAAGAAATTCAAAGTTTAAGATGGCACTGATATTTAGGTGGTATTTAGGGAATTCATCGAGGTGGGGGCAAGATGGAACAGAAGATAGAAAGATGGATATGCAAATATGGTGCGGTCAATCCATGGGAGCTTTTAATAACTGGACGCGCGGCACATATTTAGAAGAAGCAAAGAATCGCCATGTTGATGATGTTGCAGAGAAGATAATGAAAGGTGCAACTAAACTTTTATTTAAAAATATGGCACATCAGATGGGTGTTAAAGATGAAGAGCTTTGTGGGTTAAATGTCATAGAGAAAAAAAAAGACTACTTATGGAATTTAGATGAAATAATAGAGATGACATCAGGTTCCATGGCAAAGATATTAGGAAAGAGATATGAAAAGGTTGATGAATATCCTATAAGAGCAAGACTCCCTCTTCCACCATTTTTATTTGTATCTAGGATAACAAAAATAGAAGCAGAATATGGAGTATTTAAGCCTTCGATGATTGAAATTGAGTATGATGTTACAAGGGATTGTATACTAGTTTCGGGAAATAATATATCTCATGTAGTTGCAACCGAATCATCTCATATAGGAATATTTTTAATAGCATATATTGGAATCGATGAAATATCAAATGGTACTCTCCACTATAGGATAGTAGATACAAAAGCTACATTTTACAGTGCTCTTCCAAAGATTGGAGAGACATTTACAGGAAGGTATGAATTTAAATCCTTCTTAAAACAAGGTTCCACTACTTTAGTTATATTTAATTATACTTGTTATGTAGGAGATAGGCTTGTTCTTTTAATTGAAGCCATGGGAGGCTTTTTTACAGAACAGGATCTGGAAAACTCTAAAGGAATAATTGAGGCTCCTAAGGTAGAAAAAAAGAAGGATGAAGAAGTAAGGGTGCCTATTAAGTTTAGGAATCATAAAGAATTTTATACTAAGGAAGATCTTGAAGTATTTTATAATGGAAAGATAGAAGGCAGTATGCATGGTTCGATAAAAGGACATCCTAAAAATACATCTATACCTGAACTTGTAAGGCAGCTAGATCGAATAACTTCTTTAACAGATACAGGTGGAAGATATGGACTGGGTGAAATGATTGCGGAGAAAGATATAGATGAAACCCATTGGGTATTTTCAGTGCACTTTGTAAACGACCCTGTATTCCCAGTAAGCTTGCTATTAGAAGGTATAAACCAAATGGCTTATTTTCTTTTAGACATGGACATAATAGGAAAAAGAAGTGATAAACCTATAGAACCTGTGAAGAATCAAACTGCTAAGGCTAAATTTCGAGGTCAAGTAAAGCCTATGAAGTCTACGATAGTATATAAGATAAGTTTTAAGAAGTTTATAAATACAGATGATAAATTCATATTTTACTTTGATGGAGATATTTATTGTGATGGAACTCATATTGTAAAAGTTGAAGATCTTTCACTTTGTGTAGAATAATATAGATTATTGGCGTAGTTTTAGAAACTATGCCTTTTATTTTATGAATACGCTGTTAAAAAAATACTGCAATATTGACATAAAAGTACTCTAAGATATATACTAAGATTGATTTTTAATTCTACTAAATTCTACTGAATATATTAAAAGGGGGATTTTGATGAGAAAAAAGATTTTTGCTGGGATGCTTTTATTTATAAGTGTATTTTTAGCAATCTTAGGATGTACTTCTAAAGACATTTATGGTGCTGACGTTACAGACAAGTTGAATTATGAAAAACTAGGTCAAGTAAGAGCTGATCTTGAATCTTTATATGATGGGGATATAGACAGAGACGTCTTATTAGATGGTGCTTTAAGTGGTTTATATAGTCATATGGATACTCCTGAAAGTAAAACTATAGATAATGTGAGCGAAGAAGAACTTTTAGATGATATGATAAAGAGCATGGTGGATTCTATTGGTGACCCTTATACTGTTTATATGGATAAGAGAGAGTTTGCTGCTTTTAACGATACTACATCAGGAAAATATGTAGGTATAGGTTTAATATGTACTGCTAAAAAAGATATAAACAGGATTGAGGTTGTTGAAGTTCGAGAAGGTTCACCTGCAGCAAAGGTTGGTATAAAAAAAGGAGATCACATACTTAAAATAGATGATGAGGAATTAGATGCTTACAGTGCAGAGAGGGCAACTTTCCTTATGAAAGGCGAGGAAGGTACTAAAATTACAATGAGCATATATAGAGAAGATGTAGGTATTATAAATTTAACTATGACAAGAGAAGTTATTGTAGTTAATACTGTATCCTCTGCTATGCTAACTGATAAAATTGGATATATAAACATATCTATGTTTGATGAAAATACTGCTGATCATTTTAAGGAACAAATAGATCTATTGAGCAATAAAAATATGGGAGGCTTGATTTTAGACTTAAGAGACAATGGCGGAGGATTCCTTAGTCAAAGTATTAGAGTAGTTTCTAACTTTATAAGAAAGGATAATCTTGTTGTAAGTGTTAAAGGAAAATCTTATGAAGAGAAAAAACATTATTCACTTGGGGGAAATTATATTGGTCTGCCAATAGTGATACTTATAAATGAAAATTCTGCTTCAGCTTCTGAGATGCTAATTGGAGCTATGAAAGAGTACAAATTAGCTACAACTGTTGGAGTTAAATCATTTGGTAAAGGAATTGTACAAAATGTAGTAAGGTATAAGGATGGTACTGGTTTAAAAGTTACCACTGCAAAATATTATACTCCTTTAGGAAACAATATTCAAGGCACAGGATTTGATCCAGATGTTTTGGTGGAATATCCAGAGGAGCTTTATAAAGAGACATATTCAAGGGATAAGGATCCTCAATTTCAAATAGCTTTAAAGGTATTGGCTGGGAAGATGTAAGAAAGAGGGATTGTTTATCCCTTTTTTAAATAAATTATATTTGAGGGGTGTATAGTGGAGAAAAATAAAAAGATTTTTGTAAAGGTTATTTGTGTTCTTTTACTTGTCTTTCTTTCTTGTTTTAGTAAAGATGTATATGGGACTCAAAGTGCTGTCACTTTTAAAGATTACATAAAACTTGCTGCAGTTATAACAGATTTAGAGTATATGTATGATGGCGATATAAACGAAAGAAAGCTTATGACAAGTGCTATGGATACCATATCTTATCATATAACTAATAGAGAAGATGAAATGAATGAGAAGGACTTAATCGATGAAACAATAAAAAGTATGGTGGATTCCATTCAGGATCCATATACTATTTATATGGATGAGAAGGAGTATTCAGATTTTAACAGCATATCTCAAGGAAAATATGTGGGTGTTGGTATACAGAGCAGTGTTAAAAAAGATTTGAATAAGATACAAGTTATTCAGGTTTTTGAAAATTCTCCTGCAGAAAAATCAGGCGTGAAATCAGGGGACTATATAATAAAGGTGAACAATGAAGAAATAGATGCATCAAAAGAAGATCGGCTTACTACTTTGTTAAGAGGCGAAGAAGGATCAGAGGTTAAGATGACTATATATAGACAAGATACAGGAAATATGGAGATAAATATGAAAAGAGCTACTGTCATAATAAATACTGTAACAGGTGAGATGGTAGATGATAAAATTGCATATATGGCAGTATCTACGTTTGATGAAAATACTTCTGCGCATTTTGAAGAAAAATTAAAAAAGCTTAAATCTCAAAATATGATAGGTTTAATTTTAGATCTGCGAGATAATGGTGGCGGACTTGTTAATGAGTGTATAAACATGGTTTCTAATTTTATAGAAAAGGATAAGTTGATTGAAACTGTCAAAGGAAAAAACTATCCTGAAAAAAAACATTACTCTCTTGGAGGAGATTATGTTGGGCTAGAAATGGTCATACTCATGAATGAAAATACTGCTTCAGCTTCTGAAATGTTCATTGGGGCTATGAAGGATTATAATTTAGCTACAATCGTTGGGACTAAATCCTTTGGTAAAGGTATTGGACAAAGCGTCAAACCATATAACGATGGCACTGCATTAAAGATAACAACTTCTAAATTTTATACGCCTTTGGGCAATAATATCCATGGAAAGGGATTTTTACCTGATGTTAAAGTTGAATATGAAGAAAGCCTCTATAGAGATGAGTATTCAAGGGATAAGGACCCTCAGTTTCAGAAAGCTTTAAGCATAATGAGAGATAAAGTATAAATTAATAGAAAGAGTAGAGTTTGATGAATAAAATAATACCAATTTTGCCTTGTGACAATATAAAAACCTTAGTAAATTTTTATAGTAATTTAGGATTTGAGTGTACTAAGATTTACACTCAACCTAATGCTTACGCTGTTTTGCGGTATGAGGACATAGAAATCCATTTCTTTGGTAACAAAAAGTTTATACCATCAGAAAATCCGTCTATGTGTGTTTTACAGGTTGATGATGTTGATAAAATATGTGAAGAATTTACTGCTGGTTTAAAAATGGCATATGGAAAAGTACCACGAACAGGCATACCTAAAATAACTAAAGTTCGAGATTTAGTTGATGATAGGAGATTCACCCTTACGGATACAGGAGGCAATACAATTTATGTTATTACCTCGAATAAAAAGGATTATGAAGTTGTATTTCGATCACTTTACAACAATGAATATGCAAAAGATTTTTACATTTTATATGATGCACTTTATTCAAAAGAAGATAAAAAGGTTGCAGCAAATATGTTATCAAAACTAATTCATATTAAAGATAACTTAGAAGATTGCGATAAAGCAAAGTTTCTGCTTGTTGAAATTGAAATACTTGGTATATCCGAAGGTTCCTCTTCAATAAATTTATTAAAGCAATTGATTGAAAATAATAAAGGTAAGAATGGATTTTGGAAAGATGTTGAAAATAGATATATTCAACTCTTTAAAGTTGAGTAATCTTAAATCCCCTAAACGGGCAGGGCAGTACATCACTGTTTAGGGGATTTTTATATATACTTTTTTGTTTTAATAGAATCTATTATTTTATTTGTTTTAATAGAATCTATTATTTTAATCTATGAAGTATTTTAAAAGTTTCCATTTTTTCACCAGTAGTTGGCAACATTATGGTGTCATATATAAATACCACATTGTGATTAGAATCAACTTGATTTATTTTAGCTTTGCTTTTTCCTTGGGATACGCCATCTACCTGTACATCAATAATATTGTAACCATCTAATATAGGTGCATCTTTTACATAGTTTTCACCATTTTTTATTGAAACAGAATTATCTTGTAAAAGATTTTTCCCATCTTTTGATTTATACTTTTCTATTATTGTATATTGTTTATCATCATATACATATATAACTTCATGATCTTGTGTAACATTTGATATTTTGGCAGTTGTTGAAGAGGTTTGATTTTTATCTACTTTTACATAAACAGGAACATATCCATCGATTTCTGGAGCTACTCTTACATAGTCCTTGCCATTTTCTATATCCTTTGATGTTTTTTCTTTTATTATAGTTCCGTCTGTCTTCTCATACTTTTCATAGATGGTATTTATTTTTTCAGAATAAATAAATACAACTCTATGATCGCTCTTAACATTTTCTATGATTACTGAAGTAGCATCCTTTGAAACATCATCTATTTTAACACTAGTTAACACATAACCATTTATCAATGGTCCATGTTTAGAATAATTTTCATTGCTCTTTACCTCTATTATGCTATCTTCTTTTAAACTTTTTCCGCTCAAATCCCTGTATTCTTCATATATAGTATATTTCTCATCATCATATACAAATATAACCTCATGATCTGATACCACGCTTGCAATATTTGCATTAATTGAATCTATAGGTTCTCCATCTATTTTGACATAGGCAATAACATAATCTATTATTTTTGGAGCATCTTTTTTATAATCTCTTCTATCTTCAATCTCTGTTAATGTGCTTGATTGCAATATTCTCCCATCAAGTTTCTCATATTTTTCTGTTATTCTATGAGTTTTTTCAGCATAAACAAATACTACCTCATGATTGCCTTGAACATTTTGCAGATTTATCAACGTGCCGCCTTTTGACATACCATCTAATTTTATATCAACCAATGTATATCCTTCAAATGCAGGTGCTTCCTTGGAGTAATTATCATTGCTCGTAATTTTAGAAATTGTTTCTTGGCTTATGCTGGTATTATCAGACTTTTCATATTTTTCTGTAATTGTGTACTTTCTATCCTCATATATAAATGTCAATTCATGATTTGATACGATATTTGTCATATTTATAGTGGTTAAGCCTTGAGATACTCCATCTATTTTAGTGTCCACTGCTATATAATCTTTTATTATAGGAGATGTTTTAACAAAATTTGAACCTTCTTCTACATTAACTTTATTATCAGGTTGTAAAATGGTGCCATCAGTTTTTATATATTTTTCTGATAATGTATGGATTTTAAGTGCATATACAAATACAACTTCATGATTTTTGCCAATATCTTTTAAATTTACTAAATCTCCACCCTTTGAAAATCCATCTACCCTAATATCAATTAATGTATATCCATCTATAGAAGGAGCTTCCTTTGAATAATTTTGCCCGCTAATTATTTTAGATACAGTATTTTCCTTTAAGCTTTCTCCATTGGTTTTTTCATATTTTTCTGTTATATTATATATTTTGTCCTCATAAATAAATATAACCTCATAGTCCTTATTTACACTTAGAATATTTGCTATGGTGCTATTATTCAAAAGCCCATCTACTTTTGTATTAACTGCTATATAATCATCTATCACAGGTGACGGTTTTAAATAATCCATACCTTCTTCTAATTTAGTTATTGTATTATCTTTTAAAATGGTCCCATCTGACTTCATATATTTTTCTGTAATCACATGAGGTTTTATTGCATATACAAATTCTACTTCATGATTTCCTTTCACATTTGATATGCTTATTGAATCTAAGCCTTGTGATACACCATCTAATTTTGCATCTATTAGAGTATATCCTTCTATTACTGGTCCTTGTTTAAAATAATTTTTACCACTTATGATTTTTGATTCAGTATTTTGATTTATGCTGCTGCCATCAGTTTTTGAGTATTTTTCTATTATAGTATAAGTGTTATCTTCATATATAAATACAACCTCATAATCTTTATTAACATTTGGAATATTTGTAAAAGTATCATTTAACTCTGTTCCATCAATTGTTGCTTTTATCGGAACATAATTTTCTATTAAAGGAGCTGATTTTTTATAAGCTGTACCAGCTTCTATCCATTGAGTGTTTGAAGGCTGCAATATTGTTCCATCTTCCTTTTTATATTTCTCTGTTACTATATAAGCTTTTTTAGCATATTTAAATACTACCTCATGATTTCCTGTTACATCATATATATTTATTAAATCTACTCCTTTTGATACTCCATCTAATCTAACATCGATTAATGTAAAACCATCTAATATTGGTCCTTGTTTTGAATAATTCTCACCACTTATTACTTTTGTTTCAGTACTCTCTTTTATACTGCTTCCATCTTGTTTTTCATATTTTTCTGTTCTTGTATATTTTTTATTTTCATATATATATACGACTTCATGATCTTTTTTGATATCAGTTATATTTGCAATTGTAGTATCGTTTAACACTCCATCTATCTTTATTTTGGTGGGTATATAATTTTCCAAAACTTGCGATGATTTTATATAGTATCCGCCTTCTTCTATCCACTTTAAAGAACTAGGCTGTAGAACTTCTCCATCTTCTTTTTCATATCTTTCTGTTATTAAATGAGCCTTTATTGAATATACAAATTCTACTTCATGATTTCCTCTCACTTTGTTTAGTACAGCTAAAGTTCCTCCCTTTGATACTCCATCTATTCTCACATCTATAATCGTATAACCATCTATTATAGCGGCTTGTTTTGCATAATTTTCATTGCTTATTATTTCAGATGTTGTATTTGGTTTTAAACTTGTATAATCTGATTTTATATATTTTTCTGTTATTGTATACTTCTTGTCTTCATATAAATAAATCACCTCATGATTTGATGAAATGTTACTTATATTTGAAATTATAGCTCCTAAGGCAGTTCCATCTTGCTTTATATCCTTTGGAGTATAATCTTCTATTACAGGCGAGGATTTTATATAGTTTCTACCTTGTTCTATTTTAACTATAGTATCACCTTGCAATATGCTTCCATCTAATTTTTGATACTTTTCTATAACCTGATATACCTTTTTACCATATATAAATGAAACAACATGATCTTCTTTTACATCTTTAATATTTGCATAAGATCCACCTTTTGATACATTATCTATTTCTACATCAATTAAAGTATATTGATCTATCATTGGAGCTTGCTTTGAATAATTTTCACCACTTACAATTTCATAAGAAGTATCTGGTTTTAAACTTGTGCCATCGGATCTTATATATTTTTCTGTTATTTTATACTTTTTATCTTCATATAAAAATACTACCTCATAACTTTTAGTGATATTTTTAATGCTTATGGATGTGTCTTTTAATGAGTTTCCATCTTGTTTTATATCTATGGCTACATAATTATCTATTATTGGTGCTTTTTTTTCGTAATTTGCCCCTTCTTCTACCTTGTATACATTGGTTTCTTGAAGTATTGTACCATCAATTTTTTTGTATTTTTCTGTTATTTCATGTACCTTTTCTCCATATACAAATATTACCTCATGATTGCCTTGAACACTTTCTAAATTTATTAAATCTCCACCTTTTGATACTCCATCTAATTTAATATCCATAAGTGTATAACCATCTATTATGGACCCTTCTTTTGAATAATTTTGACCACTTATAATTTCAGTTTTAGTGTCAGGCTTTAAACTTGTAGAATCTGACTTTAAATACTTTTCTGTTATTGTGTATTTTCTATCTTCATATATAAATATAACCTCATGATTTGATATAACATTATCTATACTTCCTGATGTCGCTTCTATAGATTTTCCATCTATCTTTATATCCTTTTTTATATAATTTGATATTTCAGGTGAAGCTATCTTGTAGCTTGTGCCTTGTTCAACTTTATCAATGGTATCATTTTGCAATATAGTACCATCTGACTTTTGATACTTTTCTGTTATTGTATATACCTTTTTAGCATATATGAATACCACTTCATGATTTCCTTGAATATTTTCCATATTTGCTATAAATCCACCTTTTGGTATTCCATCTATTTTTATATCTACTAAGGTATATTCTTTAATTGAAGGTGCTTCTTTTGAATAATTTTTTCCGCTTATGATTTGAACTTCTGTAGGATTTATTAAACTTTCGGAACTTGAATTTATATATTTTTCTGTTATTGTATATTTATTGTCTTCATATAAGTATATAATTTCGTGATTTGCTGAAATATCATCTATATTTGCTGTTGTAGATCCTAATAGTTTCCCATCTATTTTTATATCCTTTGGAACATAGTCTTTTAAAATAGGCGAGGTTGTTTTATAATTCACACCTTGTTCCATTTTAACAGTAGTATCATCTTGTAATATAGTTCCATCTATTTTTTGATATTTTTCTATTATGGTATATACATTTTTAACATATATAAATATTATTTCTTGATTCTTTGTTACATTCTCAATATTTACAGTACTTGTGCTGCTTGATACTCCATCTATTTTAATATCAATCAAACTGTATCCGTTTATGTTAGGTGCTTCTTTAATATAATTTGTACCTTGCTGAACTGAATTTTTAACATCCTCTTGAAGCTTTGTACCATCAATTTTTTGGTATTTTTCTGTTATAGTAAATGTATTTTTATCATATATAAATAAAACTTCATGATCTTCCCTAACATTTGATATGCTCGCTGTAGACTCTTGCTTTACATTTCCATCCACTTTAATACTAATAAGAGTATAACCATCTATTTTGAGTGCTTGTTTTGTATAATTTGTACTATCTGTTACTTTAGTTTTTACGTCTTCTTGGAGTTTTGTTCCATCTGATTTTTCATATCTTTCATTTACTGTCCAATATAATTCAGTTACAGTTAATAGAGCATTAATAATGGTTTCATTCCCTGAAAAATCTACCAGTTTAATTGGAACAGTTTGTTCCCCTGCATTGCTTGTATCTGGAGGTTTATCTGCAAAACTAACAGTTACAGGACCTTCACTATTATCTGCTATATCTTTAACAAAGATATTTGGATCTGTGATATTTGTCCTCTTAGGTACAATTTGAGGAACAGGAGTAGCAGTAGGTGGTGTTAAGTCAGCAGAGCTAAATACGATGTTGTCTAAAAAATTACCTATAGATAGGTTTCCTGCTGCTGTTGACACTGCCTTAAACCCAAATCGAGTAACAGTTTGCCCTTCTGGAACAGTATAAGTTCCAGAATAATTCTTCCATATAGTGTCATCTGTTATAGTTTCTTGAACCTCTTCTGAGCCAGGAGCACCAATTAAAACTTGCATTGTATCAATTCCAGCTCTTCCTCTATGGCTAAGTGACCAATTTAATACTTCACCAGAATAGGTCTTAATATCTTGATATAATGTAGATGGCTGTGTGGCGTTTAATTCTACAAAATATGATCCCTCTGCTGCAATAACTCCAGGGGGCGGATCACCAGCTGTAGCACCACTATGCCATATTTCAATTAAATTATCAGTAGCAGTAGTAGACCAATAACGTACAAGCTCACTTTTTATTTGAATTGTACCTTCAGAAGGTATTTGATAGTCAAATTCTTCAAAACCTCCATTCATCAATTCAATAGGTAATGGGATTGATGGATCTGCATATATGTTTTTATTTAATTTAATGTTTATTATATTTGCCATTATTAATATAATAATTATAAATTTTACAATACTTTTGTTTTTCATATATTTTTTAACATACCTCTAATAAAGTTTAAAATTGATTAACCATATAGTATGTAACATTAAAAAAAATATGTATTATAATTGTATTTTAAAATTTATTGTATTTTTAAGTATTGCTGAATTTTTAAGTATTGTTGAATTTTTTCAATTATTCTCTATCAATAAAAAACTGCATTGGAGGAAGTTGGCTTGAAAATAATAAAGGAGATAAACTAAATCCATAACTTCCGGCTTTAGATACAACCACATAATCTCCAACAGAAGCTTTTGGAAGTAGAACATTGTCAACAAGTACATCTGTACTTGTGCATAAATTTCCAACTATTGAAACATTCTCAAAAGGTTTATCATTTTTTCCCAATATTTCAAAATCGAATGCATCTATACCAGTAAATAAAGGTTCAGCACTAAATTTATCTATCTTACCAGAGGAAAAATTATTTAGAAATTGAGCAAACACAGGGCGCATAAAGCCATTTAATCCATTTTGAACAATTAAATATTTTTTTCTTCTAGACACTTTGCAATCCACAATTGGCGTCACATACCACCCACATTCACAAACAATAAAACGCCCTGTTTCGATTATAAGTCTAATGTGTTCTAAAGGCTCGTACTTCTTTAAAATACTGCTGCATAAACTGTTAAGCTGATTAATATTAAGTGCTTTATCATTTATTGAATAAGGAATTCCTAGTCCTCCTCCAAAATTTATAAACTCAATATTCCATCCAAATGATATATTTAATTGAAGTGCAATATTGAATATTCTCTCATAATAAGAAGCTAAAGCATCTGCATCTAAAATTTGAGATTGCAGATGCACATGAATTCCAGAAATAGATATGTTAGAAAAAGAACGCAAAAGATCAATGTTTTCACAAAGAGTTTCCTCATCAATTCCAAATTTGCTGCTTAGTTCTTTTTTATCAAACATTGAGAATTCTGGGTTAATGCGTATTCCTACACTAAAGGTCTTTTTTTTCTTAGAAGCAATGTTGTTTAAAAGCTTTAATTCTGTGTAACTATCTGCAATGATGGTGCATTTATCTATGGTTTCCTCAATATCCCTTTCTGTCTTTCCAGGGCTTGAATAAAAAATGTTTTCTTTTTTTGCTCCAAGCTTAATTGCACTCTTTACTTCACTAGATGATGCAGCATCAGCACCAAATCCATTGTTTAAAATATGCTTTACTACAGGCTCAAATGGGTTTGCCTTTATGGAATATAAAAATTCAAAATTTTTTAAATTAGATGTCAATTCTCGCATTTTATAATCTATAGTTCGCTTATCATAAAGAAAAAATGACCCTTCTATTTGGGCTGTAAGCTTTTTTATTTCATTGATAATTCTATTATTCATATTATTTTACCCCCATAGTTTAGTTAAAAAATAAATATTATTTAAATTATTTAAACTAATCGGTATAACAATATCATATTTACTAAGTGAAAGTAAATTATGTTTCTACTACATCAATAATAAATACCTTATATCAATGGAATATGATGGCATATCTCATTGATATAAGGTATAGTACTTAAATAAAAAATTATTTTGGCAAAAGCTCCTTTGGGGTTAAACAAGGCTCATTAATTTTATTATAAAAATTCTCTGCAAGTTTAAGATCCAAATTTAATATATCTTCTTGGTATTTCTTTAATCTCTCAACCTTAGCATCAAAAATACAGTGCTCTTCATTTTCAATTTTTTTAGAGATACTAAGCGCAGATTTTAAAAAATTTATTCTTAAATCAAGGATTTTCTTTCTTGTTTCAAAGTTTAAAAGGTGAAAATATGCCATTCTGATGGAAAATTCCTCTCTATCATCAGAAAGAGAGGAAGGATAATCATATAACCTTTTTATAAAGTATTTTTTCCCTGCATCTGTTATATAATATATAAATTTATTTGGTTTTCCTTCTTGAATTTCAACTTTTTTTGTTATATATCCATCTTTTTCGAATTTTTTTAATACAGGATATAAAGTATTATTGCTCATATTTTTACATGCACTAAATTTGTCAATGAGGTTCTTTTTTATATCGTAACCATGCCTTGGGGAATTCATAAGTGAACTTAAAACATAGATATCATAATACATTATAATTTAAGTGCAAGCCTCAAAGCTTCTTCAATGGCTTCTACAGCTTTACGTGGTTTATTTGCATCTCCAATTACAAACAATTCATATGAACTATTATTTAGCTCATCTTTTAATGAGTTGTTTGAAATAGACCCAATTGCAAGAACTATCATATCATAACCTGACAAGTCAAGTTCACCTTTTTGCGTTGAACAAATTGCACCATTTAAAGTGAACTTTTCAACTTTTGTATCAGTATATATTTTTACGCAAGATTTCAAAAGAGAATCCATTAAGAAATATTTTATACTTGGATTTAAATCTTTACCAACTTCACTGAGCATTTCTACTATACTAGCTTTTCTATTTTGACTTATAACATGAGATGCAACTTCAAGACCTACCATTCCTCCCCCAACAATCAATAAATTTTCTCCCATATATACCTTTCCTAGAAGAAGATCAATAGCGTTGACAACTTTTATGCCATCATTTTGGATACTAAGATTAAGAGGAGTGGCTCCTGTAGCTATTATAACTGCATCAGGTGCAAAGCTATCTATGGTTTTTTTATCAGCATTAGTATCGTATTGAATATTTACATCATATTTTTTGCACATAGTTAAATAATATTTTATTCCTCTAGAAAGTTCATGCTTATCAGGAGGAATAGCAGCAGCAATAAACTGTCCACCAGCAACCTTGTTTTTTTCAAGCACTGTAACCTTATGCCCTCTTGCAGCTAAAATCCAAGCAGCTTCTAACCCTGCAGGACCAGCTCCTACAACTACAATATTTTTAATTTTTTCAGCTTTTGTCATCTTTAAACTGCTCTCATGTCCAGAAAATGGATTTAACATACATGAAACTCCATAATCACCTTGAGTAATTCCTGGTGTTCCGTTACATCTTGTCAAACATCCCACACAAGGAGAAATTTCAGAAATCCTATTTTCTAAAACTTTTTTAGGAAATTCAGGATCAGCAATGGAGGCTCTACCAAGTGCAATAAAATCGGCTATGCCACTTCTAATGGCATTTTCACCAAGATCTGGTTCATTAATTCTTCCTACAGCTATAACAGGTATGGTAACTGCTTTTTTTACAGCTTCAGCAGCATATAGATTAAATCCAACAGATACATTATATGGAGGGACCATATAAGGCATTGTTGCATAAACACCTGTAGAAACATGAATTGCATCTACTCCTGCATTTTCAAGGCGTTTACATATTAAAACTGTCTCATCAATTTTTCTTCCGCCGCAAACTCTTTCATCACCACTTATTCTAAAGCATACAGGGAAATCTTTGCCACATTTTTTCTTAATGTTTTCAATAAGCTTTTCGCCAAAGTACACTCTTCCACTAAAATCTCCGCCAAACTCATCATTTCTTTTGTTGCTATAACCAGATAAGAATTGAGCAGGCATATATCCATGAGCACCGTGAATTTCAACGCCATCAAAACCAGCTTTTTGAGCTCTAACTGCAGCATCTCCATACTTTTCAATTAATTCATAGACTTCAAATGTGGAAAGTTCTCTTGGTATTTCTCTATTTATAGGACAGGGAATAGGTGAAGGGGCAACAGGTTGCATTCCAGTTACAGCACTGTTTGTTTCTCTTCCTGCATGATGAAGCTGGCAGAATATTTTACCATTTTCATTATGGACAGATTCCGTTAATTTTTTTAAACCTTCAATATAACTGTCATCGCAAATCATAAGCTGACCTGGAATTGCTTGACCTAACTTATCTATGCAAGTAAACTCTGTAATAACTAATCCAAAATAACCAGTTGCTCTTTTTGTGTAATAATCAATTAAACCTTGATTTACAGTTCCATCAAAATTTCCATGACTTGAACCCATTGCAGGCATAACCATACGATTTCTCAGAATTACGCTACCAATTTTTCCTTCTTGAAGCAGTTTTTCATACATTATTTATACCTCCAAAATATATATAATTATAGGTTATTGTAACATAGGTTATTTTAGATGTAAATGATAAAAAATCATAAGAAAAGGAAGATCTTTCATTGTAAAATATTATAATAAAAATTCAAAAGACCTTCTTCTTTGTTAAAATATACAAAGAAGAAGGTTTGACATCAGGGTTTTATTTTAGTTACTTAATCTAACTTATTTATCTTTCCAACGCTTTAGAGTTGGAAAAAACGCCTTCATTTGATTTTTAGCTTCATCTTCATTGATTTTAGGATTTGCTGCCACCATATGTGGTACACAAAAATCAATCATCTCATCCATGGAACATTCAGAAGTGAAAACACCATCTTTATAACAATAAACACAATAATCTTGATTTATACTGCCATCTTTATTAGTACCATAATCCTCACCTTTAGCCATAGGCATTGCACAACTTTGGCAAAACTTCATATTTTCCATTTAAAAAAACCTTCCTTTCAATTTAGTACCTTAATATTAACACATCAAATAAGACAACTGGATGTCATATTAAAAAAGTATGTTACATTTTAAATTTGTAACATACCAATTTTTAATAATTAAAAATATCCCTAGTTAAAAACTCTTTATATCTTGCTTTAATATCTGAAATAACCTTCTCATAATTTATGGTTTCGTCATCTAATTTTTTCGCCATATGGTAGGCAATTGTAAGTTTATTATTCAAAGTGACCACTGAAAGTAAAATACTAAGTGGAGGAAATGGCACAAATGATGGAGATATGATGCATTTTTCAAGTTTTAGGGGTCCATAATTATTAGAAAAACTAGCTCTTCCCATATTTGTTATAGTAAATGAAGGATTTACAGCAGTGCTAAAACGTCCAAATATTGCAGCTACGTGGGGGCTCTTTGGGCCAAGTTTTTTGAAAAATTCAGAATTTTCATAGGATTTTGGAACTCCATGCATCCTCTGAGATAAAGAAACAGCCCATATAAAATCTGTAGTGAGGTTTGAAAAATTTATCACATGCGTTGCTTCAGCACAAGCATCTAAATTCTTTTTAACTAACTTATGATATTCCTTTGCATTTCCCCAAAATTCTTTTTTTGCATCATAAACATAAGAGAGAGTCAATGTAGATGCATAACAGCTTATGGATTCCTTTGCTTGCTGACCTAAATGCCTTCTCAAATCTACAGATACAAATTGTCTATTATTTTCGTGCTCAGGGTCCACTTCTTTTCTACAAGCTAAAAAAGCAGCAGCCATTGCAGAATTTACAGTAACATCATGTTTTTTGCATTCTTTTGCAAAAACAGAAGTTTCATCTTCAGTAAATTCATCTGTAAGCATTATATACTCGTAATTTTTAAAATAGATATCATGAATTTTTAAACGATCTTCTTTTGGAAGATTTAACCTAGTTCTCTTCCATTCAAATTCTACAAGCGGAAACAATATTCTATCCCAAGCATTTTGAATCCTCTGTTTGAATGTAAGCTTAGGCTTTATTGCCCGTCTTAAAGTTTTTCCGTTTGGTATTTCTTCAATAGAATAAGTGTTTACTTCTAAATTAGGATTATTCATAAACTGGAGTAAAAGATCAAGGATTCTCACCATTCCAACTCCATCTGTCATCAAATGATGTCCTCTAAATATTATTTCAGATTTTGTATCAGATCTTATAAGCATGAATTCATGGAGAGGACCTTTCTCTAAATCCATAAATTGTTTTGTAGCTTCATCAAAAACTTTTTTCCATGTATAATCTGATGTTCTTTCAAAGATCTTTATAGGCTCCTCACACTCTGTCTCTTCAATCCATGATTCTCCATTTCTATCCCATGTAATCTTTGATCTCAATATTGGATAGATCTTAGTTAATTTTTTTACAGCATATATAAATTTATCCTGATCTACATTTCCAGATATTTCAGCTATAAAAGCTATAACAATACCTGGAGTATGAATAAATATACTCTCAAATGGCAGTACCTTTCGTTTATATACGATACTTTGTTGCATAAATTACATCCTTTCTAGAGGCAAAGATTATATATAAGTTGT
>JAVBPQ010000154.1:0-31911 GCA_031549525.1 Clostridiaceae bacterium
GCACGAAGAGCTATAAGCCTTGTTCTGCCTATTATCACAGTATACTTTCCATCTCCATCATCTAAAGCAATGCAAGGGTTTAAGATATTGTCATTTTCTATGGATGAAATAGCGTTCAGGAGTTGCTCATTGTCGGGAAAATCGAAGAAATTTAATTTATCCTCAGCCCTAAGCTTTAATATAGGGATCCTCTGAAAATTTTGAAATATATCTATCTCATTTAAATTTTGAATATTATCATCAGCTTTACTATTTTCTAAGGCTTCTTTTTTCTTTTTTTCTTCTCTTACCTCATTTAAAAGCTCTTGAACCATTGGGTCGTTAAAATCTATAGTCAATCCTTTTTCTTCTTCTTGAAATCTTGAATTATCATTATTATTCATATTGCTGCACTCCTTTAATTTAAAATTTAGTCCATTATTAAATATGTATTTTAAAGATTAGAAAATTATGATAAAAATAAAAAATCTCTTACTAGGTAACAATTCCCACTAAGAGATCTTCTTATAATTTCTATGTGACTTAACTATTATTATCTTCCCATTCACTCTCAATTAAGCAAACAACTGTATCATCATGCTCTTTATAAAGCTTATGATAATATTTAACAAATCCATCCTCTTTCTCACATTTTACCATTATCTTTATATTCTCATTTATATATGCTTCCTTCACATATGAAACCACCATATTTTTTAATCTATGGCCATTTAAAAATTCAAATGGAATAGAGTTAATAGCCCATTCCACATAACGAACATTATAAACATGAATCAAAGAATCTATATCTAAGTTTGACACCTTTATACTAAATTCATCTTCATAACCCTCTTTAGGTTTTAATTTTAATGGTTTAACTTCATGATTTTTACTAATATCACATCCCCATATGCGAGAGGTTTCAGGATCTATGGTTTTTAATTTTCTCTCCCTTATATTCATCAATATAACATATATATCAGCCTTTGCAATGAGTTCATCCTTTTCATTATATGCACAAAATTCCCTTAGAGCATATAGCCTTGAAAATGCTTTTGGCCAGGTTGTGATTTTTAATTTATCCTTAAAACTTGGCATGTAACCTGTCCCTATATTTAAATTCCACTGATTCATAACCCATATATCATCTTTAGAATCTTTAACCTTAAGAACGTGAAGCATAGATGTATTTGAAAAATAATTTAAGATGGATGGAATTGTAATCTTGCCATCTTTGCCTGTATCTCTATATAAAACCTCATATTCCTTTGAAAAGCTACCGATCATAAAAACCCTGCCTTTTTTGTAATAATAGGGATGAAAATTACCTTCATCCCCAAATTTTTGTTATTTTACAACTTCATTTAAAACTTTTATAAATTTTTCTACATCCATTCCATGGACCATAGCTGCTTCTTCTAAAGTCTCAGCCTGTGACGCAGGTCACCCAAGACAGTGAAGACCACATTCCATTAATTTTTCTATAACTTCAGGATGAGTATTTACAACCTCACCAATTGTCATATCCTTTGAAATCATTTTATCATCTCCATTTCTAAAATATTTAATTTATACGTCTATAGTATACCACTTGATATGAAGTTTAACTAGTTTTTATTAAACTTGATATCCTTCTTCCTACAAATATTCCGCTTGCAGAAGCTTGAGAAAGTGAATGTGTCACTCCTGAACAATCTCCTATTATATATAAATCCTTTATCTTAGTCTCAAGGTTATTATCAACCTCTATATTAGAATTATAAAATTTAACTTCAATACCATAAAGCAAAGTATCTTCATTTGCCATCCCTGGAGCTATCTTATCTAAAGCAAATATCATCTCGATTATATCATCAAGCTGCCTCTTAGGTAAAACCAAGCTTAAATCTCCTGGAGTAGCCTTTAAAGTTGGAATTGTAAAACTCTTAAGCATTCTATTTTCATTTGTTCTTCTTCCCTTTATAAGATCCCCAAATCTCTGAATTATAACCCCGCCGCCTAACATATTGCTAAGTTTAGCGATAGATTCCCCATATTCATTGCTCTCCTTAAAAGGCTCTGTAAACTTATTTGAAACAAGAAGAGCAAAGTTTGTATTATCAGTATGAAGGCTTACATCAGAATAACTGTGACCATTTACAGTTACAATTCCATTTGTATTTTCTGAAACAACCTCTCCATGAGGATTCATACAAAAAGTCCTAACAAGATCTGAATATTTTCTCGTCCTATAGACAATCTTACTCTCATAAACCTCATCAGTTATATGCGCAAAAACTGCATGTGGTATCTCAACCCTTACGCCTATATCAACACGATTGCTGTTAGTCTTAATATTTAACTTTTTGCATATTTTAGACACCCATTTTGAACCTGACCTTCCTGTTGCTATAACGACTCTCTTAGCTTCATATACTCCTTTATTTGTTGTCAAAATAAAATTCCCATTTTTCTCTATATCAATAGTGTCTTCATTAAACAGCATTGTAACCTTATCTTTTAAAAATTCATAAATATTGTTTAAAATCTTTAAATTTCTATCTGTTCCTAAATGCCTCACCTCAGCATCTAATAAATGAAGATCATACTTTAGAGCTTCAGATTTTAACTTTGAATTAGCAGTAGTATATAGCTTTGCATCTTTTCCCCCCATATCACAGAGTATTTTATCAACTTCTTTCATTATAGAAAGAGCTGTATCATATCCTATAAATTTATAAAGCTCTCCGCCAAAGTTATTTGTAATATTATATTTTCCATCGGAAAGAGTTCCAGCCCCACCATAGCCATGCATTATTGCACAAATATCACAATGAATACATTTTTTAACTTTATCGCCATCTATAGGGCATATTCTTTTGTTTAATACATTACCCTTCTCAATAATCAAAATATTGCTCTTTACATCCTCATAAATCATGGATAATGCAGTAAAAATGCCACCTGCACCTGCACCAATAATAATAACATCATATGGTTTTGACATGAAAGATACCTCCAATAGAATATAAAAATATATGTATGTTTATCTCAACATTATAATCATATATTGAAACTTAAAATAATGCACTACTTTTTTTATATTAATTGTGATATACTTTTATAGGAGTTAATAGAATTATATACTATTTAATCAATTTAGATGTTTTTGATGAGTTAAAATTAGATATTAAAACCTTATACCTATCTTTCCAAAAAAAATTAAATTTATTCTTAACAAATAGAAAGGGAAGTGTAGCAATTTTAAAATGAACACCGCCAATAAACTGACAGTTTTTAGAATCATACTGATACCAATATTTGTATTTGTTTTCCTCTCTCCATTTAGTTATCACAATGTAATTGCACTCTTTGTCTTTGTTCTAGCAGGATTTACAGATTTCCTTGATGGATTTATCGCAAGAAAATACAATATGAAGACAAAAGTTGGTACAGTTTTAGATCCCCTTGCAGATAAACTAATGCTCATGGCTCTTATAGTTTCACTACGGATTAAAGATTTAATTCCTATTTGGGTTTTAGTTGTCATAGTGTCAAAAGAAATCCTAATGATATTATTTGGATTGCTCCTTTATAAGAAAGATTTTATAATACCATCAAATATAATAGGAAAACTCAGCACTACCTTATTTTACATAGCAATAGGGCTCTTAATATTAAATGTTAAATGGTCAATATTTTTGTTGTATAGTGCCATTCTACTCTCAATTATCGCATTTATATCATATTTTATAGCCTATAAAAAAATTTCAAAAACTAAAAAAGATTTATGATGTTAATTCCATAAATCTTTTATTAATGTCTTTATATACTTATCTCTTTCTATCGTCTCATACTCATTTATAAGCACATTTTCACATTCATGAAAAATTTCAACTACTTTACCTTCCTTGCATAAACCCTTTATATTGCGCTTTGGAACTTTAAGCATCGTATTGTCTTCTAGTTCAATTATGACTATCTTACCCTCTATCCTATCTATTATCCCTCTCAATTTACCACCTCATCGCTTAAGAACCTGCTCATAACCACCAATTTATCATCATCATTTTTAGGGGCTACAGAAGTAATGAGTATCATCTCTTTTACATCGTGATTTTCAAGTATCCAAGTATCCATCTTTGTAACTTGCAATATGTCATAAACCTCATATGTAAAAATCCTATGTATGGTCTTCACTTTAACAATATCACCCTTTTTAAGCTTGTTAATCTTACTAAAATCTGTATTGCACTTTTCATGAGAATTTATTGAATTAATAGAATAGTTCCCAATGTCTCCAGGTTTGACTTCTACATTTATCGAATTAGGATATATATCATAAGTGTTCTTTATATCATATCCACATATTATAGGCATCTCTAAATTTAACTTATCTATTATAAGCATACCATCTAATTTAAAGGAATCCACAGTCACTTCAACAGCATCGCTATCTTCATTTCTACCTTTTGCTAGTTGTTCTTTTAAACCATTATATAATCGTAATCTTGTATTATTTTTTATTATAAATGTGATCGTAGGAAATAACAAAATTATCAAACTAATTGTAAGCAATAATAATGAAATTATTCTGGTCATTATAACAGTTTTATAGGTGGAAAACAACTTTAACACCTCCAGAAAGCTCCACTAGCTGGTTAACTTGAATGTGTTTTATCTAAATTAGAAAATCTACTGTGCTTTCCATCAAAAGTCAATTCAACAGTTCCTGTTTCCCCATTTCTCTGTTTTGCAATTATACATTCAGATACATTTTGCCTATCAGATTCCTTATTGTAATATTCATCTCTATATAACAATAAAACTAAATCAGCATCCTGTTCAATAGAACCTGATTCTCTTAAATCCGACAAAATAGGTCTATGATCTGCTCTTTGTTCTGGAGCTCTTGATAATTGAGAAGCAGCAATGACGGGGCAATCCATTTCTTTTGCAAGTGCCTTTATAGACCTTGAAATTTCAGAAACCTCCTGTTGCCTATTTTCATTCATTGTACCTCCTGACATAAGCTGCAAGTAATCGATGACTACTAAATCAAGCCCTATTTCCATCTTCATACGCCTACATTTAGACTTTATCTCCATAATGGATATGGCAGCGGTATCATCAATATATATTTTAGCATTAGATAAAGGTCCTGCAGCTCTTGCGATCTTTTCCCAATCGCTATCCTCTAAATTTCCAGTGCGAAGTTTTACAAGATCAATGCTAGCCTGAGAACACAATAATTTAAACGATAGCTCTTCTTTAGACATCTCAAGAGAAAAGAATATCACCTTTTTACCATTTTTTATAGCTGCATTTTCACATATATTCAGTGCTAAAGTACTCTTTCCCATAGATGGTCTTGCTGCTATAAGTATCATATTGCCTTTTTGAAATCCTGATGTCTTAGCATCAAGATCGATAAACCCTGATGGAACCCCTGTTAAATTGCCCTTATTTTTATATAACTCCTCAATCTGAAACATTCCTCTTGTAAGTATCTCTCTTAAAGGTTCAACATCGCTTCCGCTCCTCTTTTGAGATATATTAAAGATTCTCTTTTCAGCATCCTCTAAAACTACCTTTACATCAGCTTGCTTATTATAGCTGTCATCTGTTATACAATTAGAAGCACTTATAAGCTTTCTTAAAATGGATTTATCTTTTACTATTTTTATGTAAGATCGAAGGTTTAACCCCTTTATTATAGTTCCATATAATTCAGTTATATAGGTTATACCTCCAACTTTATCAAGTAAATTATCCGATCTTAATTTATCAGATAATGTCACCATATCAATTGCAATGTCATTGTTATACAGTTCATATATATTAGAAAAGATTATCTGATGAGCTTCTTTATAAAAATCTTCTTTTTTTAATACCTCCAAAACCTGCACAACATAGATGTTATCATTTAACATAGCGCCTAAAACATTTTGCTCTGCTTCCATGTTTTGGGGTAACATTACAATTTGGGATGGTTCCATATAACTCCCCTCAATCTATCAGCGCTTCATCCATAAGCTCACTGATATCTTCTATAGCAACTACCTCAATACCTTTAAGATCTGAAGGTATTTCATTTTCATTATTCTTTGGTATAAAAACTTTAGATATTCCCTTCCTCTTTGCTCCATAGATCTTTTCAAATATTCCGCCCACAGGCTTTATATGCCCTTGTAAAGATATCTCCCCTGTTACTGCAATATCGCTCCTTATAGGCTTCTTTAAAAATGCGCTTATTATGCACAATGTAATGGCAGCACCTGCAGAAGGTCCATCTATTTTACCTCCACCTACTACATTTACATGTATGTCATATTCGCTTATATCCTTATCTGTTATCTTCCTTATAACTGAAGCTGCATTATAAACTGAATCTTTAGCCATGCTACCTGCCGTATCATTAAACCTAACCATACCTTTACCTTTTTGCTTTGCTTCAAATATAGCACATTCAATTTCAAGAGTTGAACCGATATATCCATGAACTCCTAGCCCATATACCTTACCTATCTGATTCTCTTCCTGATATTTTATTTCTTCAAAAGGCTTCAATCTTGCAATCCCTATGACTTCCTTTAAATCCTCTGCTGTTAGTTTTAATTTTGATACTTCTTTATTTCTGTTTTTATATAGCACATATCCATACACATCGGAGAGTATATTTATTGCCTTTCTACCTTCTATTGTGTAAGTGCTTATTATCTCTGGAATCTCATCATCCATTACTATATCTAGTTTAGATGCTGCATCTATCACTATTTTCTTTATATCTTCATTTGAAAGAGGTTCAAAAAACACCTCTGTACATCTTGATCTTAATGCAAGATTTATCTCTTGAGGTTCCTTAGTAGTTGCACCTATCAAAACAAAATCTGCAGGCGCTCCCTTTTCAAAGAGATATTTTATATATGCTGGAGTATTTTCATCATCAGGATCATAATATGAAGATGAAAACTCTACTCTCTTATCCTCTAAAACTTTTAAAAGCTTATTCTGAAGTATAGGATCGAGCTCCCCAATCTCATCTATAAAGAGTATTCCACCATGAGCTTCAGTGACAAGACCAGGTTTAGGCTCTGGTATCCCAACCTCTGCAAGATCTCTCTTGCTCCCTTGATATATAGGATCATGTACAGATCCTAAAAGAGGATTGGTTATCTCTCTTGGATCCCATCTTAATGTAGTTCCATCCACTTCAACAAACTTAGACTCCTCATTAAATGGGGTATATTTTAATTTTTTAGCTTCCTCAAGAACTAATCTTGCAGCTGTAGTCTTTCCAACACCTGGAGATCCATATAAGATAACATGCTGAGGAAAAGGTGAAGCTATCTTTGATAATAGAGAGCTTATGGCCCTCTCTTGGCCAACTATTTCATCAAAATTAGAAGGTCTTAAAACGCTTTGAATATTCTTAGAAAGCTCCTTATTATCTAATTTCTCTAATTCCTTTAGCTTTTTTTCTGTCTTGCTGTTCTCAGCACCTCTTTGCTTTCTTATAATTCCAAGCCTTACTTCATCTACATACTTCTCTTGTTTTTCCATCAAAAGCTTTTCAACTTCAACTTCCAACTTATTTTGAACATATTTCTTAGCTAGCATGTTTGACATCTGAGATTCAATTTCATCGATAACCTTTGAAAGCTTTTCATCCTCTGGTATAGTATTATAAGACTTATTATCTAAAACAATCCTATTTAGAGCAAATACCCTCTCATTTATATTCTTAGACTCCACATATTTGTCGAGCTTATACTTTATGATTCTAGATTTAACGGTACCATCCTCTAATACATTTTTTAACAAGTCAAACAGCGTCTTAACATGCTGATCCATAGAAATACTTTTGATATCTTTCACTTTTTCCCTCCTACTCTTCTTTTACAACAACCTTTATTTTAGTTGAAACGTCTTTATATATTTTCACCTCTGCTTCATATACTCCTAAACTCTTAATTTGATCTAAAGATATTTTCTTTTTATCAATAGACATATTATAAGACTTGTTTAATACATCTGCAACATCCTTATTGGACACAGTTCCATATATCTTGCCATTATCGCCTGCTTTTACAAAAACTTCTATTTCTCTTCCTCTTAAAGTATTTGCAAGCTCTTGAGCCTTTTCAACTTCTTCCAATTTTTTTCTTCTTTCAATATCCTTTTGATTTTTTAAAATGTGTATATTTGCATCAGTTGCTTCCTTTGCAAGCTTTTTTGGAAATAGAAAATTTCTCACATAACCATCTGATGCTTCAACAATCTCATCCTTTTTACCAAGCCCTTTTACATCACTTAGCAATATTATTTTCATTTTTTTTACCCTCCTTTATGTACTCCAAAATTTTCCTTTCTAAAATTATCTGGGCATCTATCAGTTCAGTATTTAGGAGCCTTGCAGCTGCCATCTGATAATGGCCACCACCTCCTAAAGATTCCATTATATATTGAACATTAAAGTCATATAAAGAACGTGCACTTATGAACACATCCTTTCCAATTTTCATAAGCCCAAAAGATACATCAACACTGTTTATATTCAACAGATCATCCACAACTAAGCTCAGCATGACCTTGCTCTTTATACTTTTAGGAAGTATGACTATAGCTATATTATCCTGTATATAAGCCTTACTAACTATAGCTGTCTTTGTCTTATAAGTTTTAAAATCTTCAGTAAACATAGATTTTATCCTTAAAATATCAACTCCAAAAGAAGTCAAATAAGAAAGTATATCAAAGGTATGGCTATCTGTTCTATACCAAAACCCTTTAGTATCTAAAGCGATTCCTCCAATTAAAGCTTCAGCAACCTTCTTTTTTACTAAATTATCTCCTAATAATATCTTTAACATCTCTCCAACAAGTTCAGATGTTGAAGAATAATAATCCAAAATCATCTCAAAAGCAGCCTTTTCTATTTTATTAACCCTATTTTCAACATGATGATCTATTATGATTTTTTTTGCACATCTATTTATTAAATCTATATTTTCTACATAATTCTCTGCATGTACATCCACAATTATTATAAGCGTATTTTTATCTACAAAACGCTCTGCTTCATTGCTGCTTATGAAAGCCCCTTTAAAATCTTCACTATCAACAAAGCTTTTATAGATTTCTTCAAGGCTTTCATTTATACTTTCAATCAATATTTTACATCTTTTTTTGAAATAATTGCATATTGTATATACACCAATAGCAGAGCCAAAGCAATCCATATCCATATCTTTATGTCCAATAACTAAAACGGATTCAAAAGATAAGATCATATTTTTAATTCTATTGATACCTGAATTGATGTTTTTTTTCATATGTCATTCCTTGATCATAAAAAACTTTGGCAAAAGTTTTAATAGAACATTTAAGTTCCTAGCATTATTTAATTTTGATTATATCATCTTTTTTATTTGTTTTTCAACCAAATAGGTTTTGATAAAATAAAAGCTACTGATATTCAGTAGCTCATGTCACTTTTACTCTGTTGTAAATGGCAACAATGCGATATTTCTCGCTCTTTTAATAGCATCTGTTAATTTTCTCTGATGTTTAGCACAATTCCCAGAAATCCTTCTAGGATATATCTTGCCTCTTTCAGAGATATATTTTCTAAGTTTCCCTAAATCTTTATAATCTATATGGTCTACTTTATCAACACAAAAAGCACAGACTTTTTTCTTTGCTTTTCTAAACTTATTGACTGGTCTTTTTGAATCTTTTCTATCATCTCTATCTCTCATACTCTATCCTCCTTACCTATTAAAATGGAATATCTCCTTCATCGATTGGTGTCATATCATTACCAAAATCTGATTCAGCATATGCATCATATTGAGGCTCTCTGCTATGTATTTCAGGTGATGGTGAATTAGTCCTAGTCTGCTGAGTCTGGCTCTGGCCTTTATCTAAAAATTGAACATCATCTGCAACAACTTCTGTAACATACCTCTTTGTTCCATCCTTAGCATCATAAGATCTAGTTTGCATTCTACCTGATATAGCGATAAGCCTTCCTTTATTCATATAGTTTGCTACAGTCTCTCCCATTTTTCCCCACACAACTATAGGAATAAAATCTGTTTCTTTTTGACCATTTGGTCCTAAAAATTTTCTGTCAACAGCCAATGTAAAAGTGGCTACTGCAGTTCCATTGTTTGGTGTAAACCTGAGTTCAGGATCCTTTGTTAGCCTTCCAATTAATACTACTTTATTCACTTTAATACACCAACCTTAAATTTCTTGTTTTAATATGATGTGTCTTATAACTGAATCAGTGATTCTGTATTGTCTATCCAATTCTTTAGGTAAATCAGGTTTAGCATTGAAATTCATGAGCACATAAATACCTTCATTTATTTTATTTATTTCATATGCTAGTTTTCTTTTTCCCCATAGATCTACATTATCTACAGTACCACCACTTGATTCTACTACACCCTTAAACTTTTCGATATTTTCATTAACTGCTTCTTCGTTAAGAGTAGGGTTTAGTATAAATATGGTTTCATACTTATTCACTTTGAGCACCTCCTCCCTATGGCCTTAGGCCGTCTACTTTTTAAACGGCAGGGATATACTTTTGAATTATAACACTTCCATCATATATAGGCAAGTTTTTAATTATTATTTTCTTTTAATATCTTTTTAATACCCCTCTCAAACTTAACTCTGGGAAGCATCACTATCCTATCGCATTTTATACATTTTATCTTAATGTCAGCTCCAAGCCTTATTACTCTCCATTTATTATCCCCACATGGATGCATTTTTTTCATCTCAACTATTGTGTCGAGTTTATATTCTTTATCCATACCATCACCTTTTAAATTAAATTATATCCATTTTCTACTATTTCATATATTTCTTTATAAGTAAGATTTTCCATTTGTATTATTTCTTTTATCTTTTCAACTTCAACATTTTCGATTTTTATGCACATCCCGCAGCTTAAACTTAAACTCCTTGGAGTTGGCATTAAAATCATTTTAAAATCATATTTATCATTATCCTTTATCTTTTTTTCAAAGTGAATAACTGAATGGGTGTTGTTGTATGTTATTAAAATATTTTTTTGCATATATCCTCACTATTATTTTGTTACTTTCTATGAATAAATTATGATATAATCATTATAAAATTGTCAATATATATATCATTTGAAAGGTGCTTTTATGGATATTTTAGTAAAAAAAATCGAGGGAACTATTTTTTATTTTATAGTATACACTGTTTTATTTTACTTTTTTATATATACCCTAAAATATTCCCTGCCATTTGTTTTAGCTTTTATATTTTCCCAGCTTTTATTAAAGCCTACATTATTCTTAATAAATAAATTTAAAATAAAAGGACATATAGCTTCATTAATCGCTACCTTAACTTTTGTTTCTCTTGTCATAATTATTTTTTCAATTTTAATATCTACTTTAGTAACTCAATCTATTTTATTTTATAGAACAAGTGTAGAGTTTATAAATAAGAATACTGACAATATAGATAACATCTGGATGCGCTTTAGGGAGTACTATAAGATTTTTGACGAACAAATTCTCCCTCATTTACCTGATATGTCTTCTTTGATGAAAAGTTTAACTGATTCTTTTGCATCTTTTCCTGTTGGATTAAAAAACTTTGTTTTTAATATACCCTACTCCCTTATGGTGATACTATTTACCTTTCTGTCTACATACTTTTTTACTGAAATGTCCATTGATGCTAAATCAAAAGTTTATTCTGCACTCCCTGACCTTCAAAACTCAAATTTAGTTCATTTACTTAGAGAATCTCGCAAGATGCTTTTTAGCTATGTAAGGTCCTTCCTTACAGTCATTGGAATTACGTTTATAGAATGCTTCTTATTGCTCAGCATTCTTAGAATAAATAATGCATTAATTCTTTCAATCATTGCATCCATTGCAGATATCTTACCTGTATTGGGTGTTGGCTCTGTTCTGGTGCCTACTGCCCTTTTTTTCTTGCTCACAGGGGATATTACAAGAGCAATTTTGGTATTCTGTACCTATGGTGTTTTATTTATATCAAGACAAATACTCGAACCAAAAATAGTTTCATCTTCCATAGGTGTGAATCCAATTGCTATTCTTATTTCTATATTTATAGGGCTTAAAATTGATGGAATAACTGGTATGTTTTATCTCATCTTTATGGTGGTAGGATTTACTATTTTAAGAAAAGTTAAGGCAATATAGAATTCCAAAGAAGAAATTAGTACAAGTTTTTAATACAAAATTTAAGAGTCAGGTTTAAAAGTCTGACTCTTTTTCTCAATATCTAATCAGACTCCTAAAAATCTGAATTTTGTTTTCAAAGTTATTCATAATAATCAATGCAAATACGATTTTGCATAACTGTACCAACGAACAAGCTTACTCTTTTATGCTCAGGATGGACTTGATAAGCAGCTAAAGCTTCTTCATCTTTGAATAAGCTGTTTAGAACAATATCCTTGTTTCCTGAAGGCAATGTATACATATGGACTTTGAATTCAATAATCCCATCTATACATTGCGTCAAAGCTTCCAGTTGAGTTTTTACTTTTTGAGCGTTTTCTTTGTTTTTAGTTTCAGAAAATCCATCTCTATAATTCCATGCAACAATATGCCTTACCATATTCCCACTCCTTGTATACATAATCACTATTAATCTATTCAACCTGAATTATATCAAGAATCCTATTTAAGTCTTCTTTCGTATAAAACTCGATGGTTATCTTGCCTCTATCATTATTTTCTTTTATAGATATTTTGGTCCCAAATTTACTTTCAAGGGACTTTATGATTTCATCTATAAATATACTATTTTCATTATTAGATTTTTTCCTTTTCGCTTTCTCTGGTGAGTCAGTATTGATTTTTTTAACCATATCCTCTGTATTTCTTACACTTAAACCTTCTATTATTATTTTCTTTGCACAATTTAATTGTAAATCCTTATCTTCTATCCCTAAAAGAGCACGACCATGCCCTTCTGATATAGCTCCCTCCATGAGATATTGCTGAACCTCATCATTTAATTTTAAAAGCCTCATGGAATTTGTGATACTAGCTCTAGATTTCCCTAATCTTTCGGATAATTCTTCTTGAGTAACATTTAAATCATCTATTAACTTTTTAAATGCACTTGCTTCTTCAATTGGATTTAAATCATCTCTTTGTATATTCTCTATCAATGAAACTTCAAGTACTTTATCATCTGAAATATCCATAATGATTGCAGGAACTTCTCTTAATCCTAAATGCCTTGCAGCCCTCCATCTTCTTTCTCCAGCTATTATTTCATACGTATTATCTATTTTTCTAAGTATAATAGGCTGTATTATTCCATATTCTTTGATAGACACGGCTAAATCTTTGATTTTTGTTTCATCAATGGCTTTCCTTGGTTGATTTATATTAGGCTTTATTAAATTTATGTCAACAGTAATATTGCTTTCTCTTTCTTCTTCCTCGATTTTCATAGGAATCAATGCATTGATACCTTTACCAAGACCAAACTTCTTACTTGACAAAATTCACAGCTCCTTTGCTCCTTGCGATAAATTCATCGCAAAATTTCGCAAATGCATATGCTCCTTTGCATTTATCATCATAACACATTATAGGAACACCATGACTTGGGGATTCTGCTAGTCTTATATTTCTTGGTATATAAGTATCATATAATTCCTCTTTAAATCTCTCTTTTACATAATTAGAAACATCTATATTAAGCCTAACCCTTCCATCAAACATATTCAAAAGCACACCTTCTATATGCAAACCTGGATTTACAGATCTTTTAATATTGCTTATAGTATTTACCAATTCATTTACGCCTTCTAGAGCATAATATTCACATTGAATAGGTATTAAAACAGAATTGGATGCAACTAAGGAATTCAAAGAAAGAATCCCTAAAGCAGGAGGACAATCTATCAATATATAATCATAATACTTTAATATCTTACTCAATTTGTTTTTTAATATAAATTCTCTTTCGGGTACGTTTACAAGTTCTATTTCTGCGCCAGTAAGTTTCATATTAGATGGAATTATAAAAAGATTATCAACAATAGGGGATTTTATAATTAAATCACTCACCTCTACATTGGATGTGAGTAATTCATAAGAAGATAATCCTAGATTATTTTTGTCTATTCCAAATCCACTTGTGGAATTACCTTGCGCATCCATATCTATAGCCAAGACCTTAAGTCCTTTAAAAGCAAGCTCAGATGCTAAATTAATATTTACTGTCGTTTTTCCAACTCCACCTTTTTGATTAAATACAGATACAATTTTCAATTTTTATCACCTCATCAGTTGTTATCAATAACATTATATATTTTTTTATGTATAATTAAAAGTGAAATTAAATGTTTCACGTGAAACATTTGTTATGTTCTTTAAAGTCAAATCTAAAGAAGCTTTTTATATTAATTTTTAGAGAAATAAAATAGACATAATTGTTTCACGTGAAACAATTATGTCTATTTTATCTTTTTACCCAGTGATTTTATTCTTCTAGGAAATATCACAGGGGTATTTTTTACTTTCTCAATGACTAAAATATTGTGCTTATAATCTGAATCTTCAATTACAATTTCCAATAAATCAATTACCTTCCCACCAATAGCACGTATATTATCGGATGCTTCTTTAATCTCTTCTAATACAGATGGCCCCTTTAAGGCAATAAAATGTCCATGAATTTTTACAAGAGGTAAACAAATTTCTGACAATAAAGTTAAATTTGCAACTGCCCTTGAAACAACACAGTCAAATTTTTCTCTATAGTTAGCATCTTTACATAGGTTTTCTGCTCTCTCCTGCAAAGGATGACAATTGGATAAATTAAGATTCAAAATCACTTCTTTTAAAAAATTGATCTTTTTTAATGTAGAATCTACCAAAGTTATATTTATATCTTCATTTGCAATTTTCATAGGAATTCCAGGGAATCCAGCCCCAGTGCCAATATCTATTATATTTTTAGATAATATAAGAGGTGTAAATTTATATATCTTAACAGAATCTATAAAATGCTTTTGTATTATATCTTCCTTTTCTCGTATAGAAGTTAAGTTTATTTTGTCATTCCACTTGAGTAATAAATCTAAATATGTCATAAATTTTAAATGTTTAACTTCATCATACTCAATATTTATATCCCTAAAAGCTAAATTTAAACTTTTAAAAAACTCTATGTTAAACTTCCCCCTCTTCTCATATGCTCTAAATAAACCATAATAGCTGTTATATCAGCAGGAGAAACTCCAGATATTCTAGATGCCTGCCCTAAATTAACAGGTCTTAGTTTTGAAAGTTTTTGATAAGCTTCAATGCGCAGATTTTTCACTAGAGTATAATCTATATCTTGTGGTATCTTCTTTAATTCAAACTTTTTAAACTGATCAATCTGTTCCATCTGCTTTTCAATATATCCCTCATATTTAGATATAATATTTATTTCATCTTTTACATCTTTAGGTAATTGTTTTCTCTCATAATCTAATTCCCAAAGTTTATAATAATCAAGTTCTGGTCTTTTAATTAAATCATATAACGAAATAGGAACCTTTAGAGCAGCAGAATTTAATTTTTCAAGTTTTTCGTTAACTTCCTTTTTATTATATATGACTAAACTTTTTATCCTGTTAATCTCTTCTTCTATCATGGCTTCTTTCTTAAGAAACTTATCATATCTCTCTTTTTTAACAAGTCCAATCTCAAAACCTTTTTTAGTCAATCTTAAATCTGCATTATCTTGCCTTAAAATAAGCCTATATTCTGCCCTCGATGTCATCATCCTGTATGGCTCATTTGTGCCCTTTGTTATCAAATCATCGATCAAAACACCAATATAAGCATCAGCCCTTGTGAGTACAAAGGAAGATCTCCCTTTAATTTTTAGAGCTGAATTAATTCCTGCAATAATTCCTTGTGCTGCTGCCTCTTCGTAACCAGAAGTTCCATTAAACTGACCACAGGAATAAAGGCCTTCAATATTTTTAAACTGAAGGGTCATATCAAGCTGCTGAGGATCTATACAATCATATTCAATAGCATAAGCATATCTTACTATTTGTATGTTCTCAAGTCCAGGGATAGTCCTATACATTTTCTCCTGAATATCTATAGGCATCGAACTAGACATTCCACCTAAATACATTTCATTTGTATCTTCACCCTCTGGCTCTATAAAGATCTGATGCACTTCTTTATCCTTAAATCTCATATACTTATCTTCTATAGAAGGGCAATACCTTGTTCCAACGCCTTCAATCAATCCATTATACATAGGAGCTCTTTGTATATTTTCTAATATTATTTTTTTTGTCTCTTTCGTTGTATATCCTAAATAGCATAAAATTTGCTCTCTTTTTAACTCATCATTTAAAAAGGAAAATGGGGTAATAATCTCATCTCCATATTGAGGTATGAATTTAGAATAATCTATGCTTTTTCCATTTATCCTTGCAGGTGTCCCTGTTTTAAATCTTCTCAAAGTTATATTTAATCTCTCAAGGCATTTTCTTAAATCCTTTGATGAACTAAGGCCAGAAGGTCCACTTTCAAAAGATACCTCTCCTATTATTATTCTTCCATTTAAAAAAGTACCAGTAGCTATTATAGCACTTTTACACTGATATAGCACCCCAGTTTTTGTAACAACTCCATCTACTTTGTTATCCTTTACTAAAATATCCACCACTTCACCTTGATGAAGATATAGATTTTCAGTATTTTCAATTACCCTTTTCATCTCTCTTGAATATCTGTATTTATCAGCTTGAGCTCTTAACGAGTGAACTGCAGGTCCCTTTGAAGTATTTAAAAGCTTAGATTGAATAAATGTTTTATCTATATTTATTCCCATCTCTCCACCAAGAGCATCTATTTCTTTTACAAGTTGCCCCTTAGCTGTACCTCCAATGTTAGGATTGCATGGCATCATAGCTATGGTATCCATATTTAGTGAAAACAACAAGGTTTTACAACCAAGCCTTGAAGATGCAAGTGCAGCTTCACAACCTGCATGTCCTGCACCAATTACAACTACATCATATTTTTCAACTAAGATCAAGTCATCACCTACTTACCTAAACAAAATTTTGAAAATATCTCATCGATTATCTCTTCTTTTATGCTGTCACCAGTGATCTCACCTAGCACAGTCCAGGCATTCCTTAAATCAATAGAAGCAAGATCTATAGAGTATACATCCTTTAATATGAGCATAGCTTCATTTAAATGCATACTAGCTCTTATCAATACATCACTATGCCTAACATTAGTTATACTCACCTTTTTATTTTTAACCTCTCCTAGTAAAAATAATTCATAAATTTTATTTTTTAAATCATCAATTCCTTCTCCAGTTTTTGCTGATATTAAAACACTATTTTTATCGTAATTAAAATCACTTTTATTTATAAGATCGATTTTATTAAAAACCAAAATATGTTTCTTAGAGTCTATATAATTTAATATAATTTCATCCTCGTTACAAATTCCAAACTTTGAATCTATAATAAGCAAAACTAAATCACTTTCATCTATTTTCTTAAAAGAGATATCTACACCTATCTTTTCTACAACATCAGATGTATTTCTTATACCTGCTGTATCTATTATCTTAATTAAAAGCCCATCTATATTTATAAGTTCCTCAATCGTATCTCTAGTTGTACCAGGCACTTCTGTTACAATTGCTCTATCTTCTTTCAAAAGAGCATTTAATAAAGATGATTTCCCTACATTTGGTTTTCCTATTATTGCAACCTTAATACCTTCTCTTACTATCCTTCCAACTTCAAAGGAATGTATGAGCTCATTTACTTTATCTATTATAGGTATAAGCAACTCCTTAACTTTGCCACATGTAATCTCCTCTATATCATCTTCTGGAAAATCCACAGTAGCCTCAATATGAGCTATTATAGAGATGAGCTCTTCCCTTAGAGATTGTATTTCATAGCTTATACTCCCCATAGATTGTTTAAGGGCAGAATCCATAGATAGATCAGTCTTAGAAGATATTATATCAAAAACAGCTTCCGCCTGTGATAGATCAATTCGTCCATTTAAAAAAGCTCTCTTTGTAAACTCTCCTCTATCAGAGAGCCTAGCACCACATTTTAATACTTCCTTAAGGACTCTATTTACACTCACTATGCCGCCATGACAATTAATTTCAACAACATCTTCAGCTGTAAAGCTCTTAGGTCCTCTCATATATGAAACTATAACTTCATCTATAGTTTCACCTCTATCATCAACGATAAAACCATGTTTCATTGTATATGAAGCCATAGATAATATATCCACATTTTTTTTGGTTTTAAATATCTTAGATAAAATATTTAAACCACCATTTCCAGATATTCTGATTATTGAAATACCTGATTCTCCAATCTGAGTTGATATACCACAGATTGTATCTAAATCTCTCATTTTCTCCTCCAAAAGTATGATTTATCATCACAACAATTATATAAAAAAGAAAGCATTAAGCTTTCTTGTAATCAACTATTACTCTTCTATTTGGTTCTTCGCCTTCGCTATAAGTATTTATATTTGGTATATTCTGCAACGACGCATGAATTATCCGCCTTTCATATGGATTCATAGGCTCAAACCTCTGAGGTTTTTTGTATTTTTTAGCATTTTCAGCAAATTTAATTGCAAGCCTTTTTAGAGTCTCTTCTCTCTTTGCTCTATAATTCTCAGTATCAAGTATAACCCTTTTAAATTCGCCAGTGTTATCTTTATTTATAACTAAACCGATCAAATATTGCAAGGAATCTAATGTTTCCCCGTGATGTCCTATTAATAATGCCATATTAGGAGATGTGACATTTATATATAAAGCTTCATCATCATTAATCTTTATTTCAGCCTTTATATTCATAGCATCTAAAACCTGTCTTAAAAAAAACTTCGCTTCTAAAGAAAAATTTTTTTTGACTATAACTCTAACTTTAGCAGGTTTAACACCAATTAAATTAAATATGCCTCTACTACCTTCTTCAATAACATCAACATCCACTTTATCCCTTGTTACATTCAATTCTTTGAGAGCACTTTCAACAGCATCTTCTACTGTTTTTCCAGTCATTTCAATCACTTTCATAAAAAATACTAACCCCCAATATTAAATTGTATTCTTTTTCAATTCCTCTTTATCAACTAACCACTTAATAATATAATTTTGAGCTATATAAAGTAAATTACTTATAAAATAATAAATAACAAAAGATTGATTTGTAGTAAAACTAAAATAACCTATAAGAACAGTAAATGCAAGATTCATAGTTTTCGGGTCCATGGCACCACCCTCTGGCCTTCCAGTTTTAGGGTCCACTTGAGGCTGTGGTTGCGTAGATGCACTTGTTTTAGTCATTATATACTGAGTAACTACAGTTAAAATTGGAAAAATATAGTATGTAATATCAGTATAATTTTTTATAGTAACTCCATTTAAGCTTTTTACAAACAAAAATCCCACATTATCTAACATTTGTAGATTTCTAAAGGCAGCAAACATAGCAATCATAAATGGCATTTGAAGAAGCATTGGTATGCAACCACCTAAAGGGTTTATGCCATGCTTTTTATATAATTCCATAGTTTCTTGTTGAAGCTTTTGTGGATCATTTTTATATTTTTCTTGAATTCTTTTAACTTCAGGTTGAATCTTAGAAGTTTTCATTATGGATTTTGTTCCGTTTAAACTAAGCGGAAATAAAACAGCCCTCACTATAACAGTAAAGAGTATTATAGCAAGTCCATATGTAATATTGTCATTTTGGATAAACATTTTAATAAAGTTATGAAGACTTGTCAAAATTGAAGTCATAAACTGGTTCAAAAAGTCCAAAGAAATTCCTCCTACATGGATATAATTAACTTTTTTTTACACGATTAATTCAATGGATCATAACCACTTTTTGAAAATGGATTGCATCTAATTATTCTCTTTATAGCAAGTATACTCCCTTTTAGTGCTCCATATTTTTTAATAGCCTCTAAAGAATATTCTGAACATGTGGGTACAAACCTACAACAAGGTTTTTTGTATGGAGAAATATATTTTCTATAAAATTTTATAAGTTCAATTAGAATTATTTTCATATGTTATCAATCCTACTTTTGATAATAAAAATAAAACAGATTGTTTTATTTCAAAAAAAGTACATTTACTGGATTTAGACCGAGCAAGGAAAATCAAACTAAAACCATTTTTAAGAACAATATTTTCACTTAAAATACTCCTATAAGATTCATAAATAAGCCTTCTTACTCTATTTCTTGTAACGCTTTTTCCAACTTTTTTGCTTACAGATATTCCAAGTTTATTCTCATTATCTGTTCTTTTCAAAATATAAATAACTAAATTTTCATCACTGAAAGAAGTTCCTTTTCTGTAAATAAACCTAAACTCTTTGTTTTTTTTAATTTTTTCTATTTTCATTTTAGTTATTTCAAATAAACTGCATAAAAAGGTCACATAAAGTGACCCAATTATGCTGTTAATCTTTTTCTACCCTTTAATCTTCTTCTCTTAAGCACATGTCTTCCATTTAATGTACTCATTCTTTTCCTAAAACCATGTACTTTTTTTCTCTGTCTTTTTTTTGGTTGATATGTCATAAACATGCGGGACACCCCCTAGTATGATTTTATAAATGCATAACTTTAAAACTGTATCGCACTATATCGCATTTAATTATAATTGTTCACTGATGCTATGTCAAGGAAAACAATTTGCAACACTTTTAAGATATTTTATGAAAATAAGCAAGGCCATCTCTTCTATAAGTAAAGAGATGAATAGCTTTTTACTTGAAAATGAAATATAAAAACAGTATAATGATTACAGATAAAATCGTCAACAGCTAATTACTCTGAAAGAATGGTAGTCTGTAATTTTAATTCTATAAGTGTGTATATAAAAATAGTTATTAATTAGATTTTATGTTAAAAATATCTAGGAGACATGTGCTTCTTCTTTTAATAATCTAAATGATCCTCTAATTTGTACATTTAGTGAAGACGAAGTTTGTCTCTACTTTTTTAGGAAAATATTTTTGAAATTATAAACTTTTATTTAAAATTTCACAAAAAAATCAAAAATTTATTCTGTACACAATTTTATCCACAGCTGTGGATAACTTTTTAAATTTTTATCCACAACTGTGGATAACCTTGTGAATAAATTGTTAGTAGCTGTGGATATCTTTTTTAGAAGCATTGAAAATACTACAAAGTATCTGTTGATAACTTTTTTGTTAAACTGTTGATAAAATTTTTTTTTAAAAAGTTATCAACATGATATCCACAGGTTATTAACATAATATCCACAGGTTGATAAAATATTTTAATATAAAGTTTTATAAAAAAAATTTATCCACAGGATATCCACAGGTTATTAACAGCTTATCAACAAGATATCCACAGAATATCAATAGGATATCCACAGCTTATCCACAGGATATCCACAATGTATCCACAGGATAATAATTATATAAATTCTCAGATTCAAATTCCTTTTGACACTCTGAGGCAGGAGGATAAAAAATGAATACTCAATTAACAGAAATTTGGGAAAAATCATTGGAAATCATAAAGACTAGTGTAAATGAAGTTGTATTTAAGACATGGATTAAAACATTGATACCAGTAGATATTTCTGCAAATACGATAACAATCAAAGTAGAAAGCGATCTTTTTAAAGATGTAGTTGAATCAAGGTATTTACCTCTTATAGAAAATTCAATAAATGCAGCAACATCTGATGAATACATCGTTGAGCTCATTACAATAGAAGGAGATCAAAGTAAAAATACAGCTTTAGATAACATAGAAGAATCAGATGCAAAACAAGAAGATGCAATACAAACAGATGCAATTGAAATATGCACAGAAGATATTAACTTAGATTTAGACCCAGATTCAGATTTAAATTCAGATAAATTTCAGTATTTAGATAATGCAAAATTAAATCCCAAATACACCTTTGATTCATTTGTTATAGGAAATAGCAATAGATTTGCCCATGCAGCATCACTTGCAGTTGCAGAATCTCCTGCTAAAGCATACAATCCTTTATTTATTTATGGTGGTGTTGGCCTTGGAAAAACCCATCTAATGCATGCTATTGGCCATAATATACTCTTAAACAATCCTAATGCTAAAGTGTATTATGTCTCTTCAGAAAAATTTACAAATGAACTTATAAACGCAATAAAAGACGATAAAAATATTGAATTTAGAAACAAATACAGGAGTGTAGATGTCTTGTTAATCGATGATATTCAATTTATAGCTGGTAAAGTGGGAACGCAGGAAGAATTCTTTCATACATTTAATGCTCTTCATGAAGCTGTAAAACAAATAATAATATCCAGTGATAGACCGCCTAAAGAAATCCCAACCCTTGAAGATAGGCTAAGAACAAGGTTTGAATGGGGTTTAATTGCAGATATACAACCACCCGATTTTGAAACGAGAATGGCTATATTAAAGAAAAAATCAGACATAGAAGAAATTGATATACCTAATGAGGTCATGGGATACATTGTAACTAAAATAAAAACTAACATAAGAGAGCTTGAAGGTGCATTGCTTAGATTAAAGGCCTATGCTACCTTAACAAAACAGAGCATAAACATAGATATGGCAATAGAAGCCCTTAAAGATATTATAAACAACAAAGACCCAAAGCAAATTTCAATAGAAACAATACAAAATGTGGTATCAAACTACTACAATATCAGAATGGAGGATTTTAAAAGCTCAAAGAGGACTAGAAACGTAGCATTTCCGAGACAAGTTGCTATGTATCTATCTAGAAAACTTACTGATTTTTCTCTTCCAAGAATTGGAGAGGAGTTTGGAGGAAGAGATCATTCGACAGTAATTCATGCCTATGAGAAGATATCTGATAGGCTAAATAACGACGAAAATCTACAAAATGCGATAAGTGAGCTAGAAAGAAAAATAGCTGATTAAAATCGCAAAAGTTATCCACAAAACCTGTGGATAAAATTGTGGACAACTTTGAATAATTGTGGATAACTTTTAAAAGTCATTTTTTTTATCCACAAGGCTGTGGATAACTCACAAAGTTATCCACAGCTTATCCACAGGCACTTTTTGCTTCTAGACCAGTGGTATCAACGCTTCTAGAAAGTTATCCACATATCCACAGCCCCTACTACTACTACTATATATATTATATATATATTATCTTTTTTTATATAGAGTAAAATTTATTAACTACCTGTGGATAACTTTATCCACAATCTCTTAAAGTCAAGGAGGAAAAAATGAAAATCTATTGTGAAAAAGAAAAGCTTAATGAAAAAATATCCATAGTTCAAAAAGCTATATCGAATAGAACTACTCAAGTTTCACTGCAAGGCATATTAATAAAGGCAGAAAATGGGAAGATAACCTTAATAGGCTCTGATTTAGATTTAACCATAGAGACAGAGCTTTATTGCGAAATCGAAGAAGAAGGTTCTATTTTAGTTGAGTCTAGATTATTTGGCGATATTGTGAGAAAACTCCCCAATGAGAAGATCAAAATTGAAGATAAAGACAATATTATAAATATCTCCTGTAGAAAATCTACTTTCAATCTTGTAAGCTTAAATAAAAATGACTATCCAGCTCTGCCACAAATTGCAAGCAATGATGATATAAAGATTTCAGAGAAGGTTCTTAAGAATTTAATAAGGAGCACAATCTTTTCAGTAGCACAAGAAGAAACAAGACCAGTATTGACAGGTGTTCTATTTGAATTTACAGGTGAAAATTTAAATTTGGTAGCTCTTGATGGTTATAGATTGGCATTTAGATGTGAAAGTATACAGTCTTCTTCTAAGGTAAAAGAGGTAATACCAGGCAAAACTCTTTCAGAACTATACAAGATATTGACAGATAGCGAAAATATAGTGATAATGTCTTTTGAAAGAAATCGTGTATTGTTTAAAACAAATGGCACAAAAATAAGCTCCCGATTATTAGAGGGGGAATTTATTGAATATAGCAACATAATCCCTACTGATTTTGCCACGATTTATTGCATAAATAAAAATGAAATTCAAGGCTGCATAGAAAGGGCCTCTCTGGTAACAAGAGATGGTGATTCAAATACAAGTTTGGTAGTATTAAATATAAAGAGTGATGCTTTAGAAATAAGCTCAAGATCAAAACTTGGAAATTTCAATGAAGAATTATCAACAAGGAGCGTAAAAGTAAAAGAATTGAAGATCGCTTTTAATTCAAAATATCTTTTAGATATATTTAAAGTATTAGATTGTGAGGACATTGTTATGAATTTTAATACAAGTGTAACTCCTTGTATCATAAAAAGCATAGAAAATGAATCTAGTGCTTATTTAGTCCTTCCTGTAAAAATACCTGCTTAGAAGGTGAAAAATATGGAAATAATAAATATAAATACAGAGTATATTAAACTAGACTCGTTTATGAAACTATGCAATATTGTCGATATGGGATCGTTAGCAAAATATATAATTCAAAAAGGGCTGGTTAAGGTAAATGGAGAAATTGAATTAAAGAGAGGAAAAAAACTATATGTTGGTGATGAAATAAGTTATAATGGTATAAGATATAAAATAGTTTCTAACAATTAAATTTTTAAATTTACTCTATATGGATAATGACATTATTATGTTATAATAATACAGGTGGATTATGAATATAGAAAAAATTGATTTGATTAATTTTAGAAACTATAAGAGTTTAAGTTTAAATTTCTCAAAAAACATAAATTTGTTTGTTGGAGATAATGGTGAAGGCAAAACCAATGTATTAGAGAGCATATACCTGTTATCTTACGGAAAATCTCATAGAACAAGAAAAGATAGAGAACTCATAGAATGGAACAGTGATTATTTATACATTGGAGCACACTTTAATACTGCAAGGCTTGATAAATTCATAGAATTTAAAATATCTAAGGACGGAAAAAAGGCTATTAACATAAACAAAATCAAGATCCTTTCAATTGCTGACTTGATTGGAGTCATAAATGTGGTATTTTTTTCGCCAGAAGATTTAAAGATCATTAAAGATTCTCCAGGTGTCAGAAGAAGATTTTTAGATATTGAAATATCTAAGCTTAAGAAGAGCTATTATAACAATCTCATTGATTATAATAAAGTGCTGAGTGAGAGAAACAATTTGATTAAAAACAGTAAAATAGATATGAATTTAGTTGATATATATGATTATCAACTTGCTAAGTCTGCTTTTTACATAATAAATGACAGATTATGGTATATAAAAAAATTAAATGAGTATGGAAATGAAATACATAAGAATATAACAAATTCAAAGGAATTTATAAGATTTTCGTATGAATGCGATATTGATAAAAATTTCACAGTTGAAAACATATATAAAAAATTTTGTGAAAGTAGAAATAAAGATATAATAAGGGGTTTTACACTGTTTGGTCCTCATAGAGATGATATGCAGGTTAACATAAACAATTTTGATGCAAGAAATTTTGCATCACAAGGGCAGCAAAGGACAAGTATATTGACTATTAAATTTGCTGCAATAGAAATAATTAAAGGTGAAATTCATGAATATCCAATATTGCTACTAGATGATGTTTTATCTGAATTAGATTTTAATAGACAAAACTATATTTTAAATTCAATAAAAAACATACAAACCATGATAACATCAACTGGTGTAGAAGTATTAAAAAATTCAATTGACAGTGAATCTAATACTTACCTAGTAAAAAATGCAAGTGTAATAAAATTAAGTGAGCTATGAGGGAGGGTCTTATGTTTCTTCACTTAGGTGAAAATGTAATGGTTAATACAAAAGATATTGTTATGATTTTTAACATCGAGACATCTTCTTATAGCCTTGATACAACTACTTTTTTAAAGTTTGCTGAGGAAGATGGTTTTATAGAAAAAATAGGGCGTGAAAAACCAAAATCATGTATTGTTGCTGAAGTAGAAAGAAAATCCAAAGTATTCTTATCTCCAATATCTTCAGTTACCCTATTAAGACGCATTTAAATTTATAAAGGCAAGTTAAATTCATATCAAGTTAAACGTTGGAGGGTAAAAATGTCTGATAAAAATATGGAAAGATATGATGAGAATCAGATTCAAGTCTTAGAAGGGTTAGAGGCAGTAAGAAAAAGACCTGGAATGTATATTGGAAATACTAGTATAAGAGGATTGCATCAGCTTGTTTATGAAATTGTTGATAACAGCATTGATGAGGCTCTTGCTGGCTTTTGTACTGAAGTTGAAATATATATTCATAAAGACAATTCAATAACTGTAAAGGATAATGGACGAGGTATGCCAGTTGGAATACATAGTAAAGTTGGAAAATCATCTGTTGAAGTTATTATGACTATATTACATGCAGGGGGAAAGTTTAATAAGGGTGCATATAAAATTTCAGGAGGACTGCATGGTGTTGGGGCTTCTGTTGTTAATGCGCTTTCTGAAAAATGCAGCGTAGAAGTGAAGACAGAAGGTAAAATATGGATAATGGAATTTGAAAGAGGAGTTCCTCTATTTGAATTAAAACAAGTGGGGGAAACCAATGAAACTGGCACAACCACATATTTTAAACCTGATGATGAGATATTTGATGAATTAGAATTTGACTATGAAATATTATCTCAGCGCATAAGGGAATTAGCTTTTTTAAATAGAGGCATAAAGATAACACTCTTTGATGAAAGAATTAGTAAGGTTAAAGTTTTTCATTATGAAGGCGGAATTAAAGAGTTTGTAACTTACCTTAACAGAAATAAATTACCACTTCATCCTGAGCCAATTTACTTTGAGGGTAAAAAAGATGACATAATTGCTGAAGTAGCGCTTCAATTCACTGATAGCTATAATGAGAGCATATTTTCATTTGCAAATAACATAGCAACCATTGAGGGAGGAAGCCATTTACAAGGCTTTAAAAATGCACTTACAAAGGAATTTAATGATTATGCTAAGAAATATTCCCATATTAAGGATGCTGATAAAAATCTTTCAGGAGACGATATAAGGGAAGGATTAACTGCTATCATAGCCATTAAAATACCAGAACCACAATTCGAGGGTCAAACAAAGACAAAGCTTGGCAATGTTGAAGTGAAAGCAATCGTAGATTCAATAACATCGGAAAACTTGAATTTTTATCTTGAGGAAAATCCTTCAGTTGGGAAATCCATAATTGAAAAAGCTCTAGTGGCTCAAAGAGCTAGAGAAGCTGCAAGGCGTGCAAGAGAATTGACTAGAAAATCTGTTTTAGAGAGAAATTCACTTCCTGGAAAATTAGCTGATTGCTCTTCAAAGGATCCAAAAGAATGTGAGGTTTATCTTGTAGAAGGTGATTCTGCAGGAGGTTCTGCAAAACAAGGAAGAGATAGAAGATTTCAAGCAATTCTACCACTACGTGGTAAGATTATGAATGTTGAAAAAGCAAGGCTCGATAAAATATTGGGTTATGAAGCTATACGTTCCATAATCACAGCAATTGGTGCTGGAATTGGTAAGGATTTTGATATAGAAAAGATCAGGTATTACAAAGTGGTGATCATGACAGATGCAGATGTGGATGGTTCACATATAAGAACTTTGCTTTTAACTTTCTTTTATAGATACATGAGAGAGCTTATAGAAGCAGGATGTGTGTATATAGCTCAGCCTCCTCTTTTTAAGGTTGAAAAAGGTAAGAAAATACAATATGCCTATAGGGATAAAGAATTAGACAAAATATTGAAAGAGCTTGGTGGAAAAGATGATAACATAAAGATTCAAAGATATAAGGGTCTTGGAGAGATGAATGCAGATCAACTTTGGGAAACTACAATGAATCCTGAAAATAGAACTCTTCTTCAAGTTTCAATAGATGACGCTATAATTGCTGATGAAATATTCACCATACTTATGGGTGATAAAGTTGAGCCTAGAAGGTTGTTTATAGAAGAAAATGCAGTAAAAGCTATAAATATTGATTTTTAAAATCTATTGTGATTTTATAACCTAATTATTGAATTATATCTATGAATATGAGGTGTGTGGCATTTGATAGATGAAGAAAAAATACTACAGATAGACATAAGCAGTGAAATGAAAAAAAGCTATATAGATTATGCTATGAGCGTAATCGTAAGTCGTGCTCTTCCTGATGTACGAGATGGTTTAAAACCTGTACATAGAAGAATACTCTATTCGATGTATGAACTTGGAATAACTGCTGAAAAGCCATATAGAAAGTGTGCAAGGATTGTTGGAGATGTATTAGGTAAATATCATCCCCATGGAGATACTGCAGTTTATGATTCTTTAGTGAGGATGGCTCAGGATTTTTCCATGAGATATTTGTTAGTGGATGGACATGGAAATTTTGGATCCGTGGATGGTGATGGCGCAGCAGCCATGCGTTATACAGAAGCAAGGATGCATAAAATTTCAAACGAGATGCTACGGGATATTAATAAAGATACTGTAGATTTTATTCCAAACTTTGATGGTGAAGAACAAGAGCCTACAGTGCTTCCTTGTAAGTTTCCAAATTTATTAGTCAATGGGTCGTCAGGTATAGCAGTAGGAATGGCTACAAACGTTCCTCCTCACAATTTAAAAGAAGTCATAGATGGTTTAGTGATGTTGATTGAAAATGAAGATGTCACCATAAAAGATCTGATGACTAAGATATTAGGACCTGATTTCCCAACTTATGGAGTAATACTTGGAAAAAATGGTATTAGAGAAGCATATGAGACTGGCAGAGGCAAAATAATAGTTAGAGCAAAGTCTGAAATTATAGAGGATAAAGGAAGGCAATCCATTATCTTTACTGAAATTCCTTATCAGGTAAATAAGGCAAAATTAATAGAATATATTGCAGAGCTTGTAAAAAATAAAAAAATAGAGGGCATATCTGACTTAAGAGATGAATCTGATAGAGAAGGTATGCGAATCGTTGTTGAGATAAAAAAAGATGGAAATGCAAATATTGTATTAAATCAACTTTATAAGCATACAAGACTTCAAGATACTTTTGGCGTTATAATGCTTGCACTGGTTGATAATCAGCCTAAAATACTTAATTTAAAGGAAATTTTAAACCATTATCTTATTTATCAAAAGGACATAATAACAAGAAGAACTAATTTTGAACTTATACGAGCTAAAGAGAGAATTCATTTATTAGAGGGATTTAGAATAATCTTTGACCATTTAGATGCAGTTATTAAGCTGATAAGGTCCTCAAAGAATGATAAAGAAGCATTAGCTGGCTTGATAGATAAATTTATTTTATCTGAAAAACAAGCTCAAGCTGTTCTAGATATGAGGCTTAGGAGGTTAACAAATCTTGAGATAAATAAGATAAACGAAGAGTATGAAGAAATTTTAAAAAATATAAACTATTTAAATAGCCTGCTTGAAGATGATGATAAGATTTTTAAGGTTATTAAAGATGAACTCATTGAAATAAAAAATAAATATGGTGATGAAAGAAGGACTTTAATTGAAAGCTATCATCAGGATATAGAAGTTGAAAGCTTGATAGAAGAAAAAGAAGTTGTTATCACATTGACAGGTTCAGGATATATTAAGAGGATATCCCAGGATGCTTATACCTCTCAAAGAAGAGGGGGAAAAGGAATAATTGCAGCTACAACAAAGGAAGATGATTTTGTTGACAATATGTTTATAACTTCTACTCATAATAATTTATTATTTTTCTCAAATAAAGGAAAGGTTTATAGATTAAAAGCATATGAAATTCAGGATGCAGGAAGGATTTCCAAGGGGTCAAATATAATCAATATACTCCCTCTTGAAAATGGTGAGAAAATCCAAGATATAATATCTATAAAGGATTTAAATGAGGATGGATATCTTATCATGGTCACAAAAAAAGGTAAAATTAAAAAGACCTCATTGAGTAATTTTTCCAATATAAGGAAAAATGGTCTTATAGCCATTACTTTAGCAGATAAGGATGAGTTGTTAAAAGTTAAAAGGACCATGGGTGATGCTGAAATTATAATAGTGACTTCTCAAGGGTATGCTGTTAGACTTAGTGAAAAAGATGTAAGACCTATGGGAAGAGGCGCAGCTGGTGTTAAGGCTATCACTTTAAGGGATTCTGATATTGCTGTATCTATGGATATCATAGTTTTAAATGAAGAACTTTTAGTCATAAGTGAAAATGGTTATGGTAAAAGAACACCTATTGGAGAATATTCCATAGCTAGGAGAGGTGCTAAAGGTATAAAGACATATAAGCTTTCAGATAAAACTGGTAAGATAATTGGAGCAAGAATGGTAAAAGAAAGTGATGAGATAATGCTAATAAACAGCTCAAATACAGCTATAAGGTTAAATGTCTCAGACATCACTTCATCAGGGAGATTAACTATGGGAGTTAAGCTTATGAAGCTTAAACAAAATGATCCTATTGTAGCAATCACTAAAATAAATACCAAGGATGATATTGAAGAGGATTAAATAAATAGTTTATGATTTAGGCGGTGCCCTATGAATTATGCTGTAGAGTTATATTTTGACTCTGAATCTTCAGAAAAAATCCAAAAAATAAGAGATGCTTTTATAATTGATAATATTTCTATAGATATGGGGACTAAACCTCATATTACTTTAGCAATTTATAGTAATATTGAACTTAAAAGGCTTATAAAAAAAATTAAAGAGTTTTCAAAGATAAAAATAGATTTAAGCTTTCAACTATCTAATATTGGAATCTTTCCTACAAGAGAATCTGTGATTTTTTTATCTCCAAAGGTTACGCAAGAAATACTATCGTTTCATAAGAATTTTTTATCTTTTATGGATGAATTCAATGAAAATTTATATGCATACTATTGTGAAAAATTATGGGTACCTCATTGTACTTTAGGATTGAATTTAAATGATGAGGAATTAATAAATGCTGTTAAGGTATTAAGAGCAAATTTCAATATACCAATAGTTGGATATATAAAACAAATTGGTATATTGGAATTTCCACCAAATAAACAAATATATGTTGAAGATTGTGGTTAAGCCAATAATCCACAAATATATTATGGTTTATCCACAAAGTGTGGATAAAATTGTTAAAAAAATCATTTTGAAAATTTAATAATATAATATCATTAAAACTGCAGAAAAATAGATATTTTATGCAGTTTTTTTGTAATCTATAATCTAGCACCTTTTAAATATTGTTTAAAAATAATATCGTAAAAATGTTTTTTATATAATAAGCGAATGGATATTAGTCCAAATATGGAATTTTAAACTACTAATGCTCATTTTTACGTATTTTAATAACTAGCATTGGTTTTTATTTGGGCTTTTATGTAAAATTTAATTTATTTATGTTTTACAAAAAATGCTTTTACAATACCTTTGAAAATAGTATACAACAAATAGTCCTGATTATTTTTTCTAAAAAAACAGAACTTATGACTTTATATTTGGAATTTCCCTATCTCTTTTACAATCCCTTATTATTAATGATTTATAAAGTTTATAATAATGACTATAGTTTTTATTGTATTGCCTTTAATTCCTCAAGATTCTTTGCTAAAACCCTATCTAATGAAACTGCATTTATAGTCTTTGATTTTAAAAATGTCTCCATGACATCTTTGTTATAATTTACACTAAAGAACTTGTTCATATTGAACTTTTTAGCACCTTTATCCAGTTTTTCTGTCTTTAACACTTTAAATTCAGATATTGTATCCATAAAGTCTCCTGCAATTTCTCTAGATACGTTTATAGAAAAGTGTATTTTCTTTAGTGGGTAATTATCCAATTTTTCTTGTATATTTAGAATCTCTTTTTCTGTGAGGTTTTTTTTGCGCTTATCGCATAAGAATTTTAAAAGACGTATA
>JAVBPQ010000067.1:0-42483 GCA_031549525.1 Clostridiaceae bacterium
ACTAGTAAGACCCCTTGAAGAATACAAGGAGATAGGTCAGAGGTGAAAGTGCAGTAATGTATTAAGCTGACTGATACTAATAGGTCGAGGGCTTGATCTTGAAAAGAGAATAATTACTATGCTATAGATATGAGAGAAAATAAAAAAATGTAGATATACAAATAGAAAGAAAAATATCAAAGAAAAGAAGATATATATAATAAAGAAAAGAAGATATATATAATATATATAATATATAGAATCCAGTGATAATAGCATAAAGGATACACTCGTCCCCATCCCGAACACGAAGGTTAAGCTTTATAGCGCTTAAGATACTGCAAGGGTGACCTTGTGGGAAAATAGGACATTGCTGGGTAAAAATATTGGCCAGATAGCTCAGTTGGTAGAGCAGAGGACTGAAAATCCTCGTGTCCCTGGTTCGATTCCTGGTTTGGCCATATCAAGCCCTTCTATAAGCATATGTTTATGGAAGGGCTATATTTGGAATATTTCAAAACTATAATTAAAATCAATCTAAGTTTATGATGAGTAGAATAAAAGGACATCTGAAATGCTCATAATAACATAGAGAGAACATTTAAAAATATAAATAGGACAAAGAAAGTTTTCAAGAATATAAAAAATAAGAGAAAGGAGAAGTTACTAAATAAAATTATGAATGAAAATAAAAATTTTAAAGATAAAACAGAAGATGTTTTAAAAAAAGGAATGGATATAGCAGAAGATGGACTTGAAAAGGTAAAAGAAACAGTTGTTAAAACTCTGGATGTTGATAAAGATGGAGATGTAGATTTTGATGATTTTAAATTAATTGCAAGTAAGATTACAAAAAAAGGTAAAGAAATCATCAAAGGCCAGGAGGAAAATAAGTAATTAATGGCTACTTATAATTAATGCTGATTATAAGTAGCCATTTTCATAATAATATCTATAAAGTGATTAAATATTAATTTTTCTAATGATACTTTTAGGATTTTTTAGTCTAAGTTCTAAAACATGACCACAATGAGTACATGCTGTAAAAAATACTTCAGTTGTAGCTGGTGCAAAGTCAGTATTCGAATTTGAAGCAACACAACCAGTCAATACTCCATCTTCTAACTCTAAACTGTGGCATTTAGGACATTTTAAATTATTCATATAACACCTCAATTATATTTAACTTTAAATTTATTTAATTTATAATAAATCTAATGATTATTTATTACAAGTCAATCTTTGTATATAAAATCTTTTTTAATTTTATAGTTTGGAGGAAATTTATTTGATAACAGTCAATAATTTAAGTTTAAGATATGGAGAAAGAAAATTATTTGAAAACGTAAATTTAAAATTTACACCAGGGAATTGCTATGGTGTGATAGGTGCAAATGGAGCAGGCAAAAGCACCTTTTTAAAAATATTGTCAGGTGAGATGGAACCAAATACAGGTGAGGTCTCTTTGTCACCAAATTCAAGGATTTCAGTTTTAAAACAAGATCAATTTCAATATGATAATAAACAAGTATTAGATACGGTTATTATGGGTAATAAGCGATTGTTTGAAATAATTTGTGAAAAAGATGCTTTATATTCAAAAGAAAACTTTTTAGATGAGGATGGAATTAAAGCAGCTGAACTTGAAGCCGAATTTTCTGATATGAATGGATGGGAAGCAGAATCTGAAGCATCTTCTATACTACAAGGGCTTGGAATAATGACAAACCTTCATAATAAATTAACAGGAGAATTATCTGGAGGAGAAAAGGTAAAGATACTTCTTGCTCAAGCTCTATTTGGAAGACCTGAAATACTTCTCTTAGATGAACCTACAAACAATTTAGATATAAAATCAATAACTTGGCTTGAAGAGTTTTTGATAAACTTTGAAGGTATTGTAATAGTAGTGTCACATGATAGGTATTTTTTAAATAAAGTTTGCACTAATATGGTTGATATAGATTTTGGAAAGATAAAATTATATGTTGGAAACTATGACTTTTGGTATCAATCTAGTCAACTTGCTTTACAAATGATAAAAGATCAAAATAAGAAAAAAGAAGAAAAAATTAAAGAACTTCAGGAATTTATACAGAGGTTTAGTGCTAATGCTTCTAAATCTAGGCAAGCAACTTCAAGAAAAAAACTTTTAGAAAAAATAACTTTAGATGATATAGAGCCTTCTACTAGAAGATATCCTTTTGTAGGGTTTAAACCAGAAAGAGAGGTGGGAAATGATATACTGTTTGTGGATACAATTACAAAGGCATTTGATGGAGAAAAAGTACTAAATAATATAAGCTTTACAGTTTCAAAAGGTGATAAAATAGTCTTTCTAGGAAATGAGGTTGCTTCTACCGCTCTTTTTAAAATATTGATGGAAGAAATTCAACCTGATGAAGGAAATTTTAAATGGGGAATTACTATAACAAAATCTTACTTTCCAAAAGATAATTCAGAATTTTTTGATGGTATAGAAATTAATTTGATAGATTGGATGAGGCAATTCTCAGAAGAAAAATCTGAAAGTTATTTAAGAGGATTTTTAGGCAAGATGCTCTTTTCTGGAGAAGAAGCTTTAAAACAGGCAAAGGTTTTATCTGGAGGTGAACGAGTTAGGTGTATGCTTTCTAAAATGATGCTATCTCATTCTAATTTTTTAATTTTTGATCAACCTACAAATCATTTAGATTTAGAGTCAATTACAGCTTTAAATAATGGATTAATAGATTATCCAAGCAATATATTATTTACATCTCATGACCATCAGTTTATTCAAACTATTGCAAATAGAATAATAGTTTTAACTAATGATGGGATAATTGATAAGAGAATGAGTTATGATGAATATTTAAAAAGTATATAGAAAGTAAAATGAGAATCTTTAGTGTATTGGTATAAAGATTTCGACTTGCAAAGGTCTTATATTGCGAGAAGAAAAAAAGAAGAAGTAAGAATAAACTCTTAATTTTTCTTGTAAGATTTATTTGTAAAGTGCGTCTTTTTGTAATGAGCCCCTTGACAAGGAAAATATTTTTAGTATAATTAATTTGATAATTAAATATGCGATTGTGGCGGAATTGGCATACGCGCACGTTTGAGGGGCGTGTGGGAGACCGTACGGGTTCAAGTCCCGTCAATCGCACTAATTAAAACGGCGAGTCATTTTTATAAATAGCTTGCTGTTTTCATGTTTATAATTTTTATTTTAATTGCATAAAGTTATTAATTATGCTATTATTTCAAAGTAAAGTCAAAAATGAGGTATAAAATGATAGATAATAAATTTAAAGAACTTGGTTTAAAAGGATTCTTATTAAAAGCTATAGAGTATTTAGGTTTTGAAGAACCATCTCAGATACAATATGAAAGTATACCCATAGCATTGCAAGGTTATGATTTAATAGGGCAGGCGCAAACAGGAACTGGTAAGACAATGGCATTTGCTTCTGTAATATTAAACAATATGGATAAAAATATAAAAGGCATTAAAACTTTAGTAATAACACCTACTCGAGAACTTGCTATTCAAATTCAGGAGGAATTTAGGAAAATTGGTAAATTTGCTGGCTTTAGATCGTTGTGTGTATATGGAGGTCAGCCAATAGAAATGCAAATAAGATCACTAAAATATGAGACTGATATTATTGTAGGTACTCCTGGAAGAATTTTAGATCATATATCAAGGGGAACTCTATCTTTTGATAATTTGAAATTCCTAGTACTTGATGAAGCAGACGAAATGCTAAATATGGGATTTATTGAAGATATTAATGAAATAATAAAAATACTTCCATCTGATAGACAAACCATGCTTTTTTCAGCTACTATGCCTAAAGAAATAAGAGATTTATCTAAAAAGTATATGAAAAAAGATAGAAAACATATAGCCATTTTAAAAAACTCTGTTACAGTAGACAAAGTAAATCAGTATTTTTATGAAACAAAAGATAGTCATAGATTTGAAATTTTATGTAGAATACTTGATGTAGATGAACCAGAATCAGCTCTTATATTTTGTAAAACGAAAAAGGGTGTTGATGAATTAATAAATTCACTTTTAGATAGAGGATATTCTGTAGATGGAATGCATGGTGATATGACTCAAAGTAAAAGACTTTCTGCATTAAATAAGTTTAGAAATAAATCTATAGATTATTTGGTTGCAACTGATGTTGCAGCACGTGGAATAGATATACAAAATATAACACATGTTATTAATTATGACCTTCCGCAAGATACAGAGTCATATGTGCATAGAGTTGGAAGAACAGGAAGAGCCAATAAAGAAGGAATTGCATTGAGTTTGGTTACTCCTAAAGAATATATTGTATTAAAGGACATAGAAAAAAATATAAAGAGTAAGATTTATAGAAAAGAAATTCCAACTATAGATGAGATATTTTTAAAAAAGAGTGAAAATGTTTTAGCAACTATAAAGGAAACACTATCTTCAAATGATTTTAAAGAATTTATTCCTTTAGCACTTCAATTAGATGAAGATTATAATATGGTAGATGTTTCTGCAGCACTTTTGAAGTTAAATTTTCAAACTCAGTTAGGATATGATTATAAGGAAAATGACATTTCAGGAATAGAAGATGTGAGATTATTTATTTCAATTGGTAGAAACGAAAAACTTAATATTAAAAAATTATTATCATTTATTGAAAGCAATTGTGATATTGATACAGATGATGTTAGGAATATTAGAATATTAGATAATTTTTCTTTCATAACAATACCTGAAAGATATAGAGATATAATAATGAAAAAATGTAACAATAAGATACTTGATGGAACAAAAGTTAGAATTCAGTTAGCAAGACCAAAAGAAAATAAAAATTAATTTGAAGTTTGTGGCTGTCTTATTCATAATTCATGTTTAGACAGCCACATTGTTATTTGGTTATTTTTTTAATAATTTCATGAAAGGCATTTGATCCTCGAGATATTATTATACCTGTTAATATTTCACCTATAAATGGTAGCTGAAAAGTATAGCCTACTAATGAAAAAATATCTTGCTTACATAATATAGTAATTGATGAGCTTATTATGATTGAAAAGATCATACCCCATTTTAATTTTCCTTCTGAGAAGGTAAGTTTTACATTTTCAAGAATAGCTTCACATAAAATTGAAAGTATTAAAATTGTTTGTATTGCATTCATACATGTTCCATAAGTAAAACTTATAATTACAAGTTTTACTTTTTATCTATAATCGCTACTTATAGATGTCATTTTGCTTACGCTAATGACCACCTCTTTTCGGAGAGTGTGTAGACTATTTCTTCACCTTCACCATTACGTGTTAAGGGCAGACTTTTTCTTCCGCCATAGCTTGCGGTTTTACTCCTTAATGGATAGTCGTTGGAGGTCCCCCATATCTTTTTACAAAAAGACTTAGGAGTTTCCTTGCATGAACAACCATTTTATTGAATACTTAGGGTTTAACCATATATTCACCCTTACGTTTTTTCTGCTTTCGCACTTTCATATAGTCCTTTCGGCTATATTGTAGTGTAAGGTTTTAGGTGTTACCTGCATTTAAGTCTGTGCATTATGCAGATTTCTCTACATATGAGGCTAAACAGTAGTTTTATATTTTTACTAAACTGTTATTTTACCCCCTAATTTTATCTTTTGTAAATATAGGATTGTCATTTATATAATATGCAAAAAAATTATCCAATGAAACACAGATAATAACTTGACTTTATAAAAATTTATTTATAATATAAATAATTTTTATTAAGCTCATCATACATTGAACCTAAAATGTATGATATCCCCATCTTGCACTATGTATTCCTTTCCTTCTAACCTATAATATCCTTTTTCTTTAGCTAAAGATTCAGATCTTACTTCCATGAGTTTATCAAATGATATAACTTCTGCTCTTATGAATCCTCTTTCTATATCAGAGTGAATCTTCCCAGCAGCTTTAGGAGCTTTTGTACCTTTTAAAATGGTCCATGCTCTTACCTCATCTGATCCTGCTGTAAGAAAACTCATAAGTCCCAAAAGATCATAACTTGCAGTTATGAGTTTATTAAGACCTGGTTCTTTTAGTCCATACTCATATAACATTTCAAGTTTTTCATTAGCATTTAGGTGGGATAATTCTTCTTCAATTTTGCAACTTATAATTATAACTTCAGAGTGTTCTTTTTGAGCATATTCTTTGAGAGATTTAACATATTTATTTTCTTCTTTATTTGTGAGATCATTTTCAGATATATTTGCTACATAAATAACAGGTTTTGAAGTTATAAAGAAATATCCATTTATTATTTCATTTTCTTCCTCAGTGGTTTGCAAAATCCTAATGGGTTTTCCACTTTCCAAATGAGATTTGATTTTAGATTGTAATCCACTTTCAAATTTTGCATTTTTATCACCAGATCGAAAGAGTTTAGTAGTCTTTTCTATTTTTCTTTCTAAAACTTCTAGATCCGAAAATATAAGTTCGAGATTTATTGTTTCAACATCCCGAACTGGGTCTACAAAACCATCTACATGTATGATGTTGTTATCATCAAAGCATCTTACTATATGTATTATTGCAGATGCTTCTCTTATATGAGAAAGAAATTTATTACCAAGACCTTCTCCTTTTGAAGCACCTTTCACAAGCCCAGCTATATCATAAAATTCTATATTAGCAAATGTTTTCTTTTTAGGATTATACATTTTTTCAAGTTCCTCTAATCTTTTATCTGGAACATTAACTACCCCAATATTTGGGTCTATTGTACAGAATGGGTAATTCGCAATTTCAGCTTTTGCAGATGTAATAGCATTAAATAGAGTGCTCTTACCTACATTTGGAAGGCCTACGATTCCTAATTTCATTTAAAATACAGTCCCTTCTTAATGATTATCATCAACAAATTATATATTATCAATTTAAAAGATTCAAGTTTATAATTCACAAATAGTATGATAAAAAGTAAATTCAGTGAACTTTTATTAAGAGGATTTTGTAGTTAAAACTAGAATAAGTATATATGTAGTTTAAAGTGGAAAATAATTTTAAATACATTGTATGTTATATAATATTGTTTTACAAGTTTTAATTTTATGCTTAATAGCTAATAAAATTAACAATTTAGGTATATAAAATAGATATTTAGGAAGTGATCTAGTGGAATTTATACATAGATCTGTTTTACTTGAACAATCAATTAAATATTTAGACATTAAAAAAAATGGAATATATGTAGATGGTACTTTAGGTGGAGGAGGACATTCAGAAGAAATTTTAAAAAAACTTAATGGAACAGGAAAACTTATAGCCTTTGATCAAGATGAAACAGCAATAAATATTGCAAAAGTAAAGCTTAAAGAGTATAAAAATATTACGTATATTCATGATAATTTTTCTAATATTCATGATCATTTGAAAATACTCCAAGTTGAAAACATAGATGGTATACTTTTAGATATTGGAGTTTCTTCTTTTCAAATAGATGACGCAAGTAGAGGATTTAGTTATATGCATGATGCCATATTAGATATGAGAATGGATAAAGATAATCCAATAAGTGCTGAAGATATAGTAAATAAATATTCTGAGAAAGATTTAGAGAAGATAATATATAATTATTCTGAAGAGAGATTTTCAAAAAATATTGCAAGAAATATTGTAGAATATAGAAAAAATAAGCAAATTATTACTACTTTTGAGCTTGTTGAAATTGTAAAAAAATCAATACCCTTAAAATTTCACAAATTTGGTCATCCAGCCAAGAGAACCTTTCAGGCTATAAGAATAGAAGTAAATAAAGAGCTTTATGTTCTTGAAAAGGTGATTGATGATTCGATTCCTTTTATAAAAGCAGGTGGAAGGATTGTAATTATCACTTTTCATTCTCTAGAAGATAGGATTGTTAAACTTAAATTTAAAGAGTTATCAAGAGGATGTATATGTCCAAATGATTTTCCAGTTTGTGTATGCCATAATGAGCCAAAGGTAAAGGTTTTAACAAATAAACCAATTGTAGCAAATGATGAAGAGATAAAATTAAACACAAGAAGTACCAGTGCAAAACTGAGAGCCTGTGAAAAGTTATAAGTTCTATTTTATTTAAGAGGTGAATAAAATTGTTAACAAGGAGAGAAATTGTTGGGAATTTAGCTTATAAAGATAATGTTCAAAGAAAAGTAATAAAAAGAAAAAAACAAGAAGAATTGACAAAAAAGAGGATTCAACTAACTAATTCAATAAAAGTTAAAAAACATAAAGAGCTAATGCGCAAAATAGGTTTTATAGCAACATGTTTTGGAATTTCATTTTTTGTAGTTTTTAGGTCTTCTAGTTTATTTTCTATGCAAAGTGAATTAAATAAAATAAATGATGATATCAACATGTATGAAAAATCAAATGAAAAACTTAATATTGAAATTTTAATGAAAAATGATATAAATAAAATCAATAAAGTTGCAATTGAAAATTTACATATGATAGAAATAGATAAATCTGATATAAAGACTATCAATAAAGTTAATGATTATTTTGAAGAACCAAAGGAGAAAAAAATAGGTATCTTTAAGCTAATTGAAGATTTTTTTGTAAAATTTTAAATTATCTTTATTGGAGGATATATGAAAAAAAAGGAATATTCAGATAGAACGCTTGAAAAGCGCAGAGTATTTACACTCTTATTTGTTTTTTTTATTGCTATGTCAGTAGTGCTAGTAAGGTCTTTTTATTTAACAATCATTAAACATAAAGAATATGGAGATATTGCTGAAAAACAATGGACATTAAATGTACAAGTTGATGCAAAAAGAGGGAGTATTTTAGATAAAAATGGAAGAGAACTGGCAGTTTCGGCTAATATATACAGAGTTGATTGTGATATTAAAACATTACAAAATTTTGCTAAAGAAAATAAGATTTCCTTAGAAAAGATTGCGAAAGACGTTTCAGATGTTTTAGAACTTGATTATGATACTGTCTATAAGAAAATAAGTAATGCAAAATTTGAACAAGCGATGCTTAAAAGAAGAGTGGAGCAAGATGTTGTAGATAAATTGAACTCTCTTATGGAAAAAAAAGTAACACAAGTTAAAGATGGAAAAAAAGTTGAACAAACAGTCCAAAGTCCATACTATGGAATAGTTGTTGGTGCAGATACAAAAAGATATTATCCTAATAATAATTTTTTGGCTCATGTATTAGGATATACAAATGATAATGGAGGTGCACTTGGTATCGAATTACAATATAATGACGTTATGAAGGGAACACCAGGTATGAGATTATCAGAAGCAGACATAAAGAGACAAGATTTGCCTTATTCAATTGCAAAAATGATAACTCCCATTGCAGGAAAAGATGTAATACTCACTATAGATGAAAGAGTACAAAGATTTGCAGAACAAGTTGCTGAAGATACTTTAGAATCCACAATGTCAAAATCTGTTCGAATAATAGTTATGGACCCAAATACAGGTGAAATTTTAGCCATGGTAAGCAAGCCAGATTTCAATCCTAATGTAGGATATGATAATACAAAATCCTCTGAAGAGAATAATGCAATAATGAGAAATAGAATGGTATCAGATGCTTATGAACCTGGATCTATTTTTAAAGTGTTTACAGCAGTTGCAGCTATGTCAGAGGGGAAAGTTTCATCTAGTGATACTTTTACATGTGGGGGCTCATTTACAGAAGGTGGAAGAGTAGTCCATTGTTGGAAAACAAGTGGACATGGAGCTCAAACTTTTGGAGAAATTTTAAATAACTCTTGCAATGTTGGCTTTCATGATTTGGGTATAAGATTAGGACCTGAAGGTTTAAATAAATATGTATATGGGCTTGAATTGAATAAAATTACTGGAATAGATTTACCAGGTGAAACAGCAGGTATTGCAAAAAAAACTGAATCTATGACTGATCTTGATTTATCTATCATATCCTTTGGACAAGTAAATTCCGTTTCTTCTCTTGAATATATGAGAGCATTTAATGCAGTCGCAAATGGTGGAACCCTAATTACTCCACACCTTATGAAGGAAATTTCTCATATTGATGACATAACAGGTAAAAGAGTTGTTGATGATACATATGTACCTCCTGAAAATAAAAAAGTATTAGATGAAAATATATGTAAAGAATTAAGAGGATATCTTGAAAAAGTAGTATCAGAAGGAGGAGCAAAAAAAGCTTATGTTGAAGGTTATACGATAGGAGGAAAAACAGGGACTGCTCAAAAGATAAAAGAAACAGGAGGATATGATAATTCAGGAAAATACATTTCTACATTTGTTGGAATGGTTCCAGCTGAAAATCCAAAATTAACAGTTTACATATCAATAGATGAACCTGACCCTAGTAATTATTACGCAGGCCAAATAGCAGCACCTGCAGGAAGAGAATTATTTTTAAAATTATTTAATCATTATGCTATTAATCCTACTGAGAATCCAGAACTTAGTAAAAGTTTGCTTCAAGATGTGATCATTCCAGAAGTAAGAGGTCTTTCTGTCATTGATGCTGAAAATAAAATAAAAGAGAATAGATTTATTCCAGATGTTCAAGGGGAAGGAGAATATGTTGTAGATATGAATCCAAAACCTGGATCTAAAATGACAGAAAATAGCAAAGTTGTATTGTATATGTCTAATGATACAAATTATAATAGCATAATAGTAGTTCCCAAATTTGTTGGAATGGATGCAGATAAATCAAAGAAAATAGCAGAAGAATTAGGTTTTATTGTTGAAATAGAAGGAAATGGAATAATAACAGAGCAAAATATAGAACCATCCTTGGAGGTAGATAAAGGTTCAAAACTTATTTTAAAATCTATAGAAATATATGGTGATTAAATAAAGAGAGGATTTTTTAACCTCTCTTAAACTTAAATGGGGGTATTAAAATGAACCTTTCACAATTAATTGATGGTCTTGAATATAAATTCATTGGTAAAAATATAGATATAGATATAAAAGGAATAGAATATAATTCTAATAATGTTAAAAAAGGATATATTTTTGTTTGTATAACAGGTCTTGGAGTTGATAGACATCTTTATATTGAAGATGCAATAAAAAATGGAGCAGTTGCTATAATTGTTGAAAAAGATGTCAATATTCACAATGCAGTTATTTTAAGAGTTGAGAATGCTCGTATAGCTCTTGCTTGCATTAGTAAAATTTTTTATGAAAAAAGTGATGAAAAGTTAAAATTAATTGGAGTTACAGGTACAAATGGAAAGACTACAATAACATATATGATCCAATCTATTTTAAAATCATATGGTAAGAAAATTGGTTTAATAGGTACTATTGCAAATTATGTTAATAATGAAAAAATAAACTCTACATCTACAACTCCTGAATCCTTAGAATTACATAGACTTTTTAAAAACATGGTAGATAATGATGTAGAGTACTGCATAATGGAAGTGTCTTCTCATTCTTTGGCATTAAATAGGGTATATGGTTTATATTTTTTTGTTTCTATTTTTACAAATTTAACTCAAGATCATTTAGATTTTCATAAAACTTTTGAAAATTATTTTGATGCTAAATGTAAACTTTTTACAATGTCTAGATATTGTGTAATCAATTTAGATGATAGTTATGGAAATAAGATTTTAAACAAGTCAACTGGATTTAATATTACATATGCAATAAATAAACAGGCAGATTTTGTTGCAGAAGATATAAAAAATGGAACATTTTATTTGAAAGATCAAAAATATGAGGGAGTATTTGAAGTTGGAATACCTGGTATATATAATGTATATAATTCTCTAAGTGTAATTGCTGCGTTAAATACTATAAATATACCTATGAATAATATAAAATATGGTTTGAAAAATGTTTTCGTTCCAGGAAGATTTGTGATAATAAGTAAAAATTATAATTTGAATTTTAATATAATATTAGATTTTGCACATACTCCAGATTCACTAAAAAAATTAATAATGACTGCAAAAGAATATGCAAATGGTAAAGTTGTAACTGTAATTGGATGTGGAGGGGATAGAGATAAGACTAAAAGACCAGTTATGGGAAAAATATCTACAGAATTAAGTGACTATGTATTTTTGACTTCTGATAATCCTAGATCTGAGGAACCATTAGATATAATAAATGATATAAAAAGTGGAATTGTAAACAACAATTATGAAATTGTGATAGATAGAAAAGAAGCCATTAAGAGGGCTATCTTATATGCAAAAAAGGATGATATTGTGCTTATTGCTGGCAAGGGGCATGAGGATTATCAAGTGCTAAAACAAGGAAAAGTACCATTTGATGAGAGCATAATCATAGATGATATAATAAAGGGGGAGTTGCTTTGATGATGAACTTAGATGAGATATTAAAATCGACTGGAGGAAAAGTTATAAAGTCAGGTAAGAACTTTTATTATAAAAGCTTCAGTATTGATACAAGAACTATTAAGAAGGATGGTTTTTTTATAGCAATAAAAGGTGAGATATTCAATGGAAATGATTTTGTAAGGGAAGCTTTTTTAAATTGTGCAAGTGTTTGCATGGTTGATGAGATTAAATATGACAAATATAAATTAAACGATGATAATTGGATTATATTAGTAGAAAATTGCAGAGAAGCATTGATTCAAATGGCGGCTTATTATAGAAAAAAATTAAGTGTTACTGTGATTGGTGTGACAGGGTCTGTAGGTAAGACATCAACAAAAGATTTAATTGCAGGAGTTTTATCTTCAAAATATAATACATTTAAAACTAAAGGTAACTATAATAATGACCTTGGTCTTCCTCTAATGATACTTTCAATGAATGAAACACATGAAGTTGCTGTACTTGAGATGGGAATGAATCATATTGGAGAGATTGAAACTTTAGCTAAAATATTAAAACCCGATATTGCAGTTATTACAAATATTGGAGTCACTCATATTGAAAATTTAGGTACAAGAGAAAATATTTTATGTGCAAAGATGGAAATAACCAAGTACTTTACAGAACATAATAAATTAATAATAAATGGAGATAATGACCTTCTTTCAACTATTTCAGCAAAAGAGTATAATGTTATAACTTGTGGGTTTGATAAAAAAAATGAATATGAAATTTTAAAAGAATCTTTTAAAGATGATAAAATGGAGTTTAAAATAAAAAATAAACTTAGTATATATAAATTTGAAATTAAAGGTTTGTATGGAAAACATTCTATCATGAATGCATCATTAGCAATTTGTTGTGGGTTTGAATTAGGTTTAAATGAATATGAGATTCAAAAGGGACTTGATAATATAGAACTTACTCCAATGAGAATGGAAATAAATTCATATAATGGTTTGACTATAATAGATGATAGTTACAATGCGAGTCCTGATTCTATGAAAGCTGCAGTAGATGTTCTCTCTAGTTATAAAAGTAGAAGAAAAATAGCAGTGCTTGGTACTATGAGGGAACTTGGGGATATTTCAAATATTATGCATAAAGAGATTGGAGCCTACGCAAAAAATAAAGCTGATATACTGATAACATTTAGTGATTACAATGCACAATACAAAGAAGGATTTGGTGAGAGTATTAATTGTTTTAATAATGTTAATGATTTACTCCAATTTGTTTTAAGAGAAATTAAAAAAGATGATGTTATATTGATCAAAGCATCTAGGAGTGAAAAGTATGAAAATATAGTAAAAATGATAAAAAATAATTTTTGTAACAATTAGGGGGCTTTAAAGTGAATATAAATTTTAATCTATCTATACTATTAGGAGTTTTAATTTCATTTTTTATTGCAAATATAACTGCTCCTTTTATTATTAAGTATCTTAAAATATTAAAGTTTGGACAGATAGAAAGAAAATTAGGAGTAGAATCACATAAATTAAAAGAGGGAACCCCTACTATTGGAGGAGTTATTTTTATATTAGCAATTTTAATAACAACTTTGGTATTTGTAAGAGGATTTAGTGATGAAGCAATGGTATGCATGTATTCAGTTTTAGCTTTTGCTCTTATCGGTTTTTTGGATGATATATTAAAAATAATAAAAAAAGATAATGAAGGACTAAAATCGAAGCAAAAAATGGTACTTTTGCTTTTAATTGCGACTGGGTTTTCTATATATACATATTTTAGATTTGGATCTGAAATTTATATTCCAATTATAAAGGTTTATTTTGATTTAGGATGGTTCTATATACCATTTATAGTATTTTTTTATGCAGCAGTAACAAATGCTACTAATTTTACAGATGGGTTAGATGGGCTTTTAACGTCTGTAACTTTAATAGTTGTAACCTTTTTATGTTTAGTAGCTTATGGACTTTCTTATAATACTCTATCAACATTTTGTGGAATAGTTATTGGAGGTCTTTTAGGGTTTTTAAGATTTAATAATTATCCTGCAAAAGTAATAATGGGTGATACAGGATCTCTTGCAATAGGAGGAGTAGTTAGTACCATATGTATTGTTATGAAATTACCTCTTATAATACTTATTATAGGTGGAATCTATGTAATAGAAATGCTTTCTGTTGTTATTCAAATATTATATTATAAAAAGACTAAGAAAAGGGTTTTTAAAATGGCCCCAATTCATCATCATTTTGAATTAAGTGGATGGCATGAAACTAAAGTAGTTACTACTTTTTGTATTTCAACAGTTATTCTTTGTATATTAGCATTTATTGCTTTATAAGGAGGTTAAATGATAAAAAAATCAGTTGAAAATAAACTTGTACATAAAAAAAGTTCTAAAGTAGCTTTTGGAAGTGTAGATTTTACTTTACATCTTGTCATATTGACTTTGGTATCCATTGGGATTGTCATGGTTTATAGTGCAAGTTCCTATATTGCTGCTGTGGGGCAAGAACAGGATAGTTTATATTATTTAAAAAGACAACTTATAAGTGCAGTTATTGGATTTGTTGCAATGTTTGTTATGATGAATTTTGATTATCACAAAATAAAGAAATATATGAAACCTACAGTTATAGTTACTTTTGTTTTACTAATTGTAGTTCTTTTTTTTCCAGGAAGAGATGGAACAAGAAGATGGATACAGTTTGGTCCACTTAGTTTGCAACCTTCAGAATTTGCAAAATATGTATTAGTAGCATGGCTTTCTTTTTTACTAGAAAAAAGAAAAGGAAAAGATGACGGTTTTATAAAAGGTGTTTTGCCGTATTTATTGTTAGGAGCTGTATTTGCTGTGCTGATTTATCTTGAAAAAAACTTAAGTACTACCTTGATAGTAATTATGGTGACATTAGTTTTATTATTTTCAGCAGGTAAAAAACTAAGATATTTTATAATCATGATAGCTTTAGTCATTGCTGTAGGAGCTTTTGGAGTACTTGCACCAGGAGCAGAATATAGAATGGAAAGAATAAATGCTTTTTTAGATCCATGGAAGGACCAAAGTGGAGATGGATATCAAGTAACTCAATCTTTTATGGCTTTCGGATCGGGAGGGCTGTTTGGAGTAGGTATCGGAAAATCAAGACAAAAATGCTTATATTTACCTGAACCCCATAATGATTTTATATTTGCTATAATTGGAGAAGAATTTGGGTTATTTGGCTGTGTCATATTGATATCGCTTTATTTTATTTTGATATATAGAGGTGCATTAGCTGCTATTAGAGCAAAAGAAAGCTTTGGATGTTTTCTTGCTGCAGGAATAATAACAATTATAGGACTTCAATGTTTGATAAATATGGCTGTAGTAACAGGTACTATACCAGTGACAGGAGTTACTTTACCATTTATTAGTTATGGAGGTACTTCACTTATAATTAATATGGCAGGAATGGGAATATTGCTAAACATAACACGGCAAAATAAAAGAATTTAAAAAATTATAAAGATAAATTTTTTAAATTTTAATGAAAAAAAGTTATATAAATGTTAAGATATGATTATCAGGTGAAAAATATGAAAAATACCAGAATATCTAAAAATACAACTAAAAAGGTAATTAAATATAAAAAAAACAATAAAGTTGTTGCCCTTAAGAAGAAAAAGAGAAGATTTCGAATACTTTTATTTAGTTTTTTTTGTTTTTGTGTCATAATAATTGTTATATTATTTCTAACTTTGAATACATTTTCTATTAAGAATATAGAGTTTATTGGCAATAAAAATATATCAATTATTGAATTAAAAGACAAAGAGAATATTGTATTAGGAAAAAATATTGCTTTAGCAAGTTACGAAAAATTTAAGAAGGAGATATACAAAATTCCATATGTTGAAGATGTAGTTTTCCAATTGAAATTACCTGACAAAGTAAATGTTTTAATAACTGAAAAGGAAGCGAAGTTTTTTTTGTATAATGATGGCTATATTATTTTGGATAAGCATGGCACAGTTTTAAAAATTGATAATAATAAGAGAGAAGATTTAATTGAAATATTAGGTATTGAGATAAAAGATGATCTTAAACCTTCAGATAAGATTGAAATGGATAAGATACATAAAGATATTTTACTTGAGTTTACGGATTTATTTTTGAAAAATACCAGTAATTTAAATCCATACAAATTAGATGTAACAAATGTGTCTGATTTAGTTTTATATGTAGATAATATAGAAATAAAAATGGGTGATTTATATAATATTAAAAATAAATTAAATTCTGCTTTTACCATAATAGATGAATTCGATTTAGTAGAAAAAAGTGGTTATATAGATGTTAGCAACTTTAATAAACCTATTTTTGACTGCAAATAACAGGAGGATGAGATGAAACTAAAGTCCCAGATTGCAATTGGAATAATTCTATTAATTTTTGGTTATTTCATGACTAATAGCATAAAATCGTTGATGGTTTCAAATATCTATAGTGATAGTGAAGATGTAAAAAAGCTTCAAAAACAGATTTCAGATCTTGAGAATGATATAGAGAAATTAAAAACTAAAAATATGGAATTGAAAACTGAAATTGAAACAAATAATTCTAAGAATGCAAAAGATAATGGATATTTGGCAGATATGTTAGAAAAAGTTGAAAATTATGAGAATATTATTGGCCTTAAAGCTGTTCAAGGAAATGGAATTACTATGGTAGTAAAACCTATAAAAAATCCTATAGGTCAAATTCAGAGAAATATAGATGCAAATGATCTAGTATACATAGTAAATGAATTATGGCATTCAAATGCAGAAGCTATATCTATACAAGATAATAGAATTACATTTAGGACAAGTATTTCCCCTTCAGGAGATTTTATAATAATCAATGACGACACAAGAATACCTACAACTTCGGAGATTAAAATTAAAGCAATTGGGGATGTAGAAAAATTGTATACATCTATGAAGATGCCAGGATTATTTCAAAATATTACTAAAAAAGTCATTATTGATGGACCATTTAAAGAAGAAGATTTGATAATAAATAGTTATGAAGGAAGTTTAGATTACAACTATATGAAGCCTGTAAAAACTGGGGAGTGATATAATTGATTGCTTTTTTTGGACTCATTTTAGGAATAATATTAGGTGTTGCTATAAATGTAAATATACCTAGTGAATATTCTGTTTATTTTTCAATAATTTTGTTGATTTCTTTAGATGCAATATTTTCATCATTTAAAATGATTTTAAAGGGTAATTTTGATGGAATTTTGTCACTTATATTGTTTTTAGGAGATATTTTAATTGGGATATTATTTATCGTGCTTAGTAAAAACTTAGGAATTGATATGCAATTTGCCATATACTTTGTTTATGCATCAAGGATAATAGTCAGCTTTTCTAAAATTATAAATCTTGTTTATGTTAAACTTTTGAACAAAAGAGGTATAGAAAATGAAAAATATTAATAAGAATATTATTTGGTTTTTCATTGCATTTTTTATAGGGTATATTTTAACTATTTTTATCCCAAAATTTAGCGACGGAGATTTAAATAGAGGGTACATAGGATTTAATGATACTTTAGAATTAAAAGAAAAAAAATTAAAACTTGATATGGAGCTGAATAATTTATTCAAAAAATATCAAAAAAATTTAAAAAATTTAAATATTTCAAAAAATGAGGATATTAATTCTCAAATTATAAGCAAAGTTGAAGAGTTAAATGAACTTAAATTATCATTAGGATTGGTTGAAGTTTCGGGAGAAGGAATAGAAATTACTTTAAATGATGCTGATTTATCATTTGGAGAATATGTTCAGCCACAAAACTTAGTGCACAATTATGATATTTTATATCTTGTAAATGAGCTTAAAACAGCTGGCGCTGAAGCAATATCAATTAATAATGTAAGAGTCAATTATAATTCTGATATAATATGTGTTGGTAATTTCTTAGGTATTGGAGGACAAAAGATATATGCTCCATTTTCTATAAGTGCTATTGGAGAAAAAATGGTTTTAAGAGAGTATTTATATAGATCTGGAGGAATTTTAGGGGAATTTACTAGTGAGTATAGAAAACTACGAGCAGAAGTCAAATTAAAAGAATATATATTAATGAGTAAATTTATAGGAGAACTGCATAGCGATAATATAAAAAGATTAAAAGACAATTAAATTTATATTTAAGTAATGTGAAGGATTTTACAAATATATGTAGAATATAATTTTTAAGAATGTACTGTTTACATAATTTTAAAGGGGATAATATGGTAAATATTGATGCTATAAATGAAATAAAAGCTTGTCTTAAGAATTCTGATACATTGGTTTGTGTTTCAAAAAGACAAGAAGTTGAAAAAATAAAAGCTGTTTATGATTTAGGTATAAGAGATTTTGGTGAAAATATTGTGCAGGAATTTATTGAAAAATATGATAAATTGCCTAATGATATAAGGTGGCATTTTATAGGTCATCTTCAGAGCAATAAGGTAAAACAGATAGTAGGAAAAACATTTTTAATTCATTCTTTGGATAGAGAAAGCCTTTTAAATGAATTGGAAAATTATGGTCAAAAATTGAAAATAGATATAAATACTTTAATTCAAATTAACATTTCACGAGAGAACCAAAAAAGTGGGGTGCTTTTGGAAAATTTAGATTACCTAATTGAATTGGTTGAAAAGTGTCAATATGTGAAAGTCAAAGGCTTAATGGCAATAGGCTCAAATGAAATTGAAAAAAATTATGAAGAATTTATAAGTTTAAAGAAAATATGGGATGAGTTTAAAATTTCTAATTATAAAAATATAAAGATGGATTATTTGTCTATGGGAATGAGTGATAATTTTAAAATAGCTCTTTCTTGTGGAAGCAATCTTATAAGGATAGGCACATATATTTTTGGTTTAAGGATTAATGTTTAAGGAGGAGAGTGTATGGCAAAGATATTTAATAAATTTATGAATATTATTGGAGGAATTGAAGATGATTATGAAGAAGAGGATATGGAAGAATTAGAAGATGATTATGAAGAAACAAGGATACCTATAACTACAAGAAAAGGTAATAAGATTGTGAATATGTATGAAAATAATAATGCGAAAGTGAGCATAGTGAAAGTAGATAAATATGATGATGCTGTTATAATATGTAATGATTTAAAGTCTAGAAAGATAGTTGTATTTAATACAACACTTCTTGATTCAAAAGAAGCTCAGAGGACTATTGATTTTGTTTGTGGGGCAACTTATGTATTGGAAGCTGATCTTTCTGAAATAGAAAAGGGAATCTACATAGCATCTCCAAATAATGTTGAAGTAAATAAGGATGTTAAAGAAAATTTTTCTTCTGCAAAAAATATATTTAATTGGTCGAAATAAATAGAAAAGACTTCATAAACTGTATATTTTATGATAATCTTATGAATATTAGTCATATATTTGATAGAATAATATTAAACTTATGATATGAATTTAATAGAATAATGCTTTTGGGAAGATTTTGTTAATATGTTTTAAAAAACAATTTATTGTTTCTAAGTTGAAGAAAAATTTACAAACCTTTTTATTCTACATTTAGATATTAGGACAAAGTTAATTTGTTAATTAATTTTATTTAGATTAATTTATAAAAACATTTTTATAAACCTTACGACAAAGCTTTCTGCATGTATTTTGAAAGAGAATTTATTAAAAAAATTATGTTTAGTATTGATTGAATATATAAGTAATATTCTAATTTGAAATTTATTATATAAATTTATTAAAGAGGTGGTTTTTGTGAAGATTACTCCAAGCGACATAACAAATAAGACGTTTAAAAAATCAATAAGAGGTTATGATGCAGATGAAGTAGATGAATTTTTGGATCTCATAGTAAAAGACTACGAAGGACTTTATAAAGACAATTCTTCATTAAAGGAAAAGATAGATGCACTATCAGATCAATTAGAAAGATTTTTAAAAATGGAAAATACTATTCAAAACACATTAGTTTTAGCTCAAGATGCATCAGAGAATGCAAAACAAGCTGCACAAAAAGAAGCAGATTTAATAGTAAAAACTGCTAAAGATGAAGCAAGAAAAACCATTGATACATCACAACAAAAAGCTATGATGATTTCTAGGGATTTTGAAACTTTAAAGCAAGATTTTTTCAAATTTAAAACTGCCTATAGAAATTTTATGACATCTCAACTTGAACTTTTTAATTCTATGGAAAAAGATATGACTAGGAATTATGAGATGCTTGAAAAAAATAAAAATTCTAATATAAATACATATAATTATGTAGAAGAAGAATATGGTGGTCATATTAATTCTTTCGAAATAGAAAAAAATACAATTAATTCAGGAACAATAAATACTCCTTATATTTCAAATAATAAAGATATTAACTATATTTCAGATCAAAGTAATTTATTAAATAAAGTTAATGTTGACGATAGTGATTATATATTTAAAGGTTTAAATGATAATATAAGCTATCATGAGCTTCAGAATGATAACAATTTAGACAACAAAAGAGATAATTCTTGGGAAAATTTAGAGAATATCAGTGATAATTTTGAAAAACCTTTGAATAATAGTATTTATAGTATTAGTAGAGATAGTGATGATAGTGATAATGATATAAATACATATAAAGATTTTCAATATACAAATTACAACAATACATCTGATTTAAATAATAATGAAATCCAAAACAAACAGGCGGACATGTTATCAATGGGTAATGTTTATCCTATAACAAGACTTGGTAATTTAGATGAAGATGAGCTTACAAATGTTAAAGATGAAAATGATGATATAAAGAGTTTTGAAGCATGATATTATAATTTAGAAACCTCACATTATAAAAAGTTTGCAAGTGAGGTTTTTTTATGTTATGTTCATTTATAATAATTATTTGAGGAGAGGTAAAGACTTTGGTTATAGGGATAATAGGAGCTATGAATGAAGAGATTGTAAGTTTAATAGATATGATGAAGGATAAAAGAGAAATATTAAAATTTAATATTTCTTATCATATTGGTGAAATTAATGGTAAAGATATAATTGTTGTTAAAAGTGGCATTGGTAAGGTTAATGCTACAATATGTACATCAATTTTAATAGAATGTTTTAAACCTGATTTTTTAATAAATGTTGGTGTTGCTGGTGGGCTTTTTGATGAATTAATACCTGGTGATATAGTTATAGGTAAAGATTTAGTTCAATATGATGTTGATGCTACATGTTTTGGATATAAAAAAGGTCAGGTGCCAGGTATTCCAGTGGTTTATTTTAAGGCAGATGATAGTTTTATTGAAAAATCAGTTATATCAGCATCTTATTTAAAGAATGTTAAAGTATTACAAGGAACTATTGTTACAGGTGATAGATTTATAAATTCAAAAGAAGAAGTGGAATATTTAAAGAATGAGTTTCAAGGATATGCTTGTGATATGGAAGGAGCTGCAATAGCACAGACATGTTTTATTTTAAATGTGCCTTTTGTCATAATTAAATCAGTTTCAGATAATGCTTCTACTGGAGCTCGTATGGAATATGATAAATTTAAACAGATAGCTATAAAAAATTCTCTTACAATAATTAGTAGATTATTGAGTATTGTTTAGAGTGGAGGCTTTTTATATGTGGATAATTATAATAGTAGTTGGGTTTATTATTGATAGATATATGAAAATATGGGCTGTGAATGCATTAATGGGTGGACATGAAATTGAAATAGTGAAGGGGTATTTTACTTTATCTTATTTAGAAAATACAGGTGCAGCTTTTGGAATATTTAAAGGTAATTTTATATTTTTATATGTAATGACATCTATAATGATACTATCTATGATATTATACATAGTGATTAAAAAACCTAAATCGATGTTTTTTAAAATAGCTTTGGGGTTAGTGCTTGCGGGTGCTATTGGAAATATGTATGATAGGCTAACTCAGCAATATGTTGTGGATTTTATACAATGGCATTATTTGGATAAATATTACTTTCCAACTTTTAACTGTGCTGATGTATTTCTTTCGGTTGGTACTTGCCTTTTGGCTCTTTATTTTATAAAGGAAGATAATGATGGAAAAGATAAAGTATCTTTGCAAAAACAAAGATGAAGGTAAAAGATTAGATGTGTTATTAATTGAAATACTAAAAGATAAATCAAGAAGTTATGTTCAAGATATGATATCATCTGAGGAAGTTTATGTAAATAAAAAGATAAAAAAGCAAAGCTATAAGATTAAAGAAAATGATTTAATTGAGCTTACTTTGAATGATCCAGTTGAACTTTTAGCATCTAAACAGGATATTCCTATTGATATATTATATGAGGATGAATGGTTAATAATAATAAATAAGGAGCAAGGGATGGTAGTTCATCCTGCACCAGGTAATTATGATGGAACTGTTGTAAATGCAATTTTGCATCATTGTGAGGACAAGCTTAGTGGAATAAATGGAATAATGAGGCCAGGAATTGTTCATAGAATTGATAAGAATACGTCTGGTCTTATTGTCGTTGCTAAAAATGATAAAGCTCATATTAGTTTATCAAAACAATTTAAAGAACATACTATTAAAAGAAGATATGTTGCTTTAGTGGAAGGTGTAATAAAGGATGATAGTGGTACAATTGACAAACCTATAGGAAGGGATGTAAAACAAAGAATAAAAATGGCTATTTGCCAAAATGGAAGGAATGCTATAACACATTTTAAGGTTTTAAAAGTGTATGATAATTATTCTTTAATCGAATGCATATTGGAAACTGGAAGGACTCATCAGATAAGGGTGCATATGAGCAGTATAGGACATCCTGTTGTAGGGGATGATGTTTATGGTTTTAAAAAACAAAAGTTTAAATTAAATGGTCAGTTGCTTCATGCAAAAGATCTTGGCTTTTATCATCCTGAGGATGGAAGGTATATAGAATTTTCATCTGAATTACCAAAGTATTTTAAAGATATACTCTGTATATTAGAAAGGAATAAGTGATTAAAAATAGTAAATCTTTCTAAATTTGTGTAGAGAACATATATACTGCATATCACATAAATTTAGAAAGACTCAAAATTTTAAGCAATTTGTATCTAAATAAGACTATCCCATTCTTTATATAGTTTGTCAATTTCAATTTGTAATTCTTTTATTTTAATAGAAATAGCATAGCTTTTTTCATGATCTTCATATATCTCTTCTCTGCAAAGCTCATTATTTAAATGGTCTATTTCTTCTTCATTTAATACAATTTTAGATTCAATATTATTTATTCTTTGCTTTATTTCTTTTTCCTTTTTTATCTCATCTTTTTTCTTATTTTTTTCTAGAGACATTTGAGTTTTTGAGGGAGATATTATTTCATCATCTTCTTTAAATCTTGTAGGCATCTTTTTTTTCTCAATATAATAGGAGTAATTTCCAAGATAAGTAATAAGCCCACTATGAGTGAGTTCACATATTTTACGTACAATTTTATTTAAAAAGTATCTATCATGAGATATGACTAAAATGGTGCCTTCATAATCCTCAAGTGCATCTTCTAGAACTTCTCTTGAAGGAATATCTAGATGATTAGTTGGTTCGTCAAGTAAAAGTAAATTTGATTTTGATAAAAAAAGCTTTAAAAGATTTATCCTACATTTCTCTCCTCCGCTTAAATTCTTTATTTCCTTAAATACATTATCGCCCCTAAATAAGAATCTTCCAAGAAGCGTCCTTATTTCTGTAGTTGTAAGATGAGGAAAAGCATCCCAAATTTCATCTATTACTGTTTTCTCTGGATCTAAGTCAGATTGTTCCTGATCATAATAAGAACACTCTACATTTCTACCGATAAAGATATTACCCTTATCCTGAGAAATATTACCTGTAAGTATCTTAAAAAAGGTCGTTTTACCTATTCCATTTTTCCCAATAAATGCAATCTTTTCGCCTTTTTTTACTTCAAGGGAGAGATTTTCAAATAGAAGTTTTTCTTCAAAGCTTTTTTTGAGGTTATCTATTTTAATAACATCATTTCCACTTTCAAGGTTTAATTCAAATTTAAATTTCATTTTTTTGTCGTCGCCTTTTGGCTTTTCTATTTTTTGTATCCTATCTAAAGCTTTTTCGCGGCTCATTGCAGCTTTTATGCTCTTTTCCCTATTAAATCTCCTATACCTTGCTATTATCTCTTCTTGCCTCTTAATCTCATCTTGTTGAAGCGAATAAGCTTTAAGTTCTTGCTCGTATTTTTCTTTTTTTTTCGCAATATATGTGGAATAGTTACCTGTGTAAGTTTCAATTTTTCCATTTCTTAGCTCAAATATTCCTGTTACAATTTTATCTAAAAAGAATCTGTCATGGGAGATAATAAACAAGGTTTTATTATAATTTTTTAAATAATCCTCAAGCCATTCTATTGCTTCTAAATCTAGATGGTTTGTAGGTTCATCTAAGAGCAATATGTCTTTATTTTCAAGGAGTAATTTACACAATGAAAGCCTTGTTTTTTCGCCCCCACTTAAAAAAGAAACTTTTTTATTAAAGTCTTTTTCGGAAAATTCAAGACCTTTTAGAATTTTTAAAACTTCAGATTTATATGTATATCCTCCTAGTATAGAGTAATTTTCTGAAATATTAGTATAATCATGAATAATTTTATTATGATATCTTTCATTTTTAATATCATAAGGTTTTTGCATTTCTTCTTCAAGATTTCTCATTAATTTTTCCATTTCTAAAAGATTTTGAAATACAGTAATTGCTTCTTCTAAAATTGTATTGTTTGGGTTTAATGAAGACTCTTGGCTTAAATATCCAAAGGTTTTCATCTTATCCACATAAATATCTCCGCTATCTTTTTGGATTTCATTAGATAGTATTTTAAATAAAGTGGTTTTACCTTCACCATTTCCACCAACCAAACCTATTTTATCCTTTTCATTTATAAAAAAAGTGATATCTTTTAAAATAGTATCAATACCATAACTCTTTGTTACGTTACTGCATCGTAAAACTACCAATGTTTTCACCTCATACAAAAACTTGTGTTTTATATAGAAACATTTACTTTGAGTATTTATTTCTATATAATATTTTTAAATATTTCATTATTTTTATCCACATCAAAAAAATTAGATTGGAAATCTAATTAGAAATTTTTGTTTTAAATATATGAAAATAAGTAAATTAATAATTTTATTATAACATTTTTTGTGATTAGCGGAATAAATAATGAAAATTTTAAGCTGATATTATTGTTTTTTTATTTGTTAAATTAATTCGTGAGAATAGTGTTTATACTATTTTACTCATGATTAAAAATATAGTAGAATAAATGTATATTATTTTTGGAGGAAAACATGAAGTTGTTATTTTTTGATACAGAAACTACAGATAAAATTCCTGGGAACATATGTCAGCTTAGTTATATTGTTGTGGATACAGATACAAAACCTCAAACTACATTTGGAAAAAATTATTTTTTTGCAGTAGACGAAATGAGCCCTGAAGCAGAAAAGGTACATGGTTTTTCTCTAATGAAGCTTTATGAGTTAAGCCAGGGAAAATATATTGAAGATTTAGTAGATGAGTTTGCGCCTGATTTCACATGTGCAGACATTTTAATTGGGCACAATGTGGCTTTTGATATAAATTTTATTACATCTGAGTTTGATTCACTTGGTATAGATTTTAAACCTAAAAATACATTTTGTACTATGAATTATTATAAGAATATATGCAAAATATTTAAATCAAATGGCACCTATAAATTCCCAAAGCTTGCAGAAGTTATTGATTTTTTAAATATTTCTCAAAGAAATGTAAATGATTATGCTATGAAAATGTTTGGAGGAACGAATGATTATCATGATGCAAGATTTGATACAGCGGCATTATACTTAATTGTTGTAGATGGTATAAAAAAAGGATTAGTGCCTAGAGGATATTTTAGTAAGATGGCAAAGGCGTTATAAAAAAATAATATTTTAAGGAGTTTTAATATGAATTTTATTGATTTAAGAAGCGATACGGTTACTATGCCTACTGATGAAATGAGAGAAGCTATGTTTAATGCAGAAGCTGGAGATGATGTTTATGGAGATGATAAAACTGTAAATGAACTGGAAAAATATGCAGCTTATATTGTAGGAAAAGAAGCTGCACTTTTTGTACCAAGTGGCACTTTTGGAAATCAGGTATCTATTTTAACTCATACAAAAAGAGGAAGTGAGGTTATATTAGGTGATGATTCTCATGTGATTCAACATGAAGCAGGGGCAGCAGGAATCATATCAGGAGTGCAATTTAGAACAGTAGAAAGCAATAATGGAATTTTAGACCCTCTAAAGGTTATAGGAAAAATCAGAATTGATAAGGATATACATTATCCTGAAACATCTCTTATTTGTTTAGAAAATGCTCATTCTACAGGCAAAGTTGTTCCTATTCATATAATGGAGAATATATATAATGCTGCTAAAAAATATGATGTAGCAGTTCATCTCGATGGAGCGAGATTATTCAATGCAGCAACTTATTTAAATGTGGATGTAAAGGAGATTACGAAGTTTACTGATTCTGTAACATTTTGCCTTTCAAAAGGATTATGTGCTCCTATAGGTTCTATAGTAGCAGGGGATGCAAATTTTATTGAAAAAGCAAGAAAAAATAGAAAGATAATGGGAGGAGGTATGAGACAAGCAGGATTTATTGCAGCTGCAGGAATTGTAGCACTAAAAAAGATGACTTTAAGACTGAATGAAGACCATAAAAATGCAAAGTATTTAGCAAAAGAATTGATGAAAATTCCTGAAATAGAATTGAATATTGATGATGTTGAGATAAATATGGTGTTCTTTAAGATAAATACTGAAAAAGATATAAATAAATTATCTGAATTTATGTTAGAAAAAGGTATAAAAATCAATTCGCCAGATTCCAAAATTTTTAGATTTGTTACCCATTATTGGATAAAGAAAGATCATATAGATGAAGCTGTAAAAGCAATCAAGGAATTTTTAAATTGAGTGAATTTTAAAAAAGGTTTATAGGTTACCTTCATTAACCTAAATTTTATGTTAAGGATATAGAATTTATGAAAGAAACTGAAAAAGTATATGAAATTTTAAATAGCAAAAATATAGTTTACGATGTCACAGAGCATGAGGCTGTTTTTACAATTGAAGAGATGGAAGATTTAGATATAACTTCAAAAGGAAATGTGGTAAAAAATTTATTTGTGCGCAATGCAAAGGGAAACCAGCATTATCTTATAGTACTTGATAAGGATAAGAAAGCAAATTTAAATAGCATTCAGGAGCAGCTTGGATGCACTAAGTTAAGCTTTGCATCTGATGAAAGGCTCATGAAATATCTTAAACTCACTAAAGGTGCAGTTAGCCCCTTTGGGATATTAAATGATGATAATCATCATGTTATACTTGTGTTTGATGATTGTCTAATTGGTAAAAAGAGACTTGGAATACATCCTAACGACAATACTGCAACAGTATGGATAGACTTTGATGATCTAAAGAAGCTATTATCTGATTTTGGAACAAAGATCCAGTATATTAAAATACCATAATAGCTCAAATATTTATTTAATTTCTAAATGTAGAAAATAACTTAAATTTTAAAGTTAATGTAGCTCTGGACCAAAATGTTATTTTAGATACATATTTATATATTAAAGAATTATTTTAGAAGTTTGGATAAGAGTGAATATTTAAATTAGTGAAATTAATTTATTGCAAGGCTAAGAAGTTATTTTTAGAGGAGTATTGTTGCTTATGAGTTTTTTTTATAGGTTTAGGTTTTTACCTCTATTTTTAGGGATTCTATTTCTTGTTATTGGATACTATTATTCAAGTATTAAAGCGTATATTCCTTATCAAGATCCAACGCCTGAGATTACTGCACAATATATAAAAAATATGAGTATGGGCGATACATTTTTTAAGATTGGAACAATATTTATTTGGGTTTGGATAATAGCCAAAGTTATACTTAGACTTTTTATGAGAAGATAAACTGATTATATTACATAAAATGATTGATTTCAAAGTTATTTTGTTAATCATTGAATTAAAATATTGAAATTATTGTAAATAGTGGATATCATGATATTATCAAATAGGGAAGGGTGGTTTCAATTAATACAAATTTATTAGAAATTATATTTTTACTTGACCGCAGTGGATCAATGTCAGGTTTGGAAAATGATACAATAAGCGGATTTAACAGTTTTGTGAAAAAACAAAGCGAAATAGGAGAAACACTCATTACAACAGTTTTATTTGATAATAAGTACGAAATTTTACATAATGGTGTTAGAGCTCAAGACGTAAATTTGACTAAAAAAGAATATTTCGTAGGAGGAACAACTTCATTACTTGATGCTATAGGTAAAACTATCATTGATGTTGGGACTCGCTTATCAAATACTGATGAGGAAGATCGTCCAGGGAAAGTCATATTTGTAATAACTACAGATGGTTATGAAAATTCAAGTAAAGAATTTGACTATGAAAAGATAAATGAGATGATTACTTGCCAGAAAGAAAAGTACAATTGGGATTTTATTTTTCTTGGAGCAAATCTTGATATTTCAGTAGAAAGCAAAAGATTGGGTATTGAGAATAATAAGGCTTTTTCTTATGAAGCTTCAAGTTCTGGTACTGAAAGAATGTATGATTTAGCTGACAGAGCAGTTTTTTCTATAAGGGAATGTATGAAAAAATAAATCTTTAAGAAAATAACGAAGAATATAGGTATTTTAAACTATTAAATATTACGAAAATATTAAAAATACATAAAAAATTATTGTTGAATATATTGACAAATAAATGAATATAAGGTAAATTATTATTAGCCGAAGTAAAAGCGAGAGCGTGGCCAATAGGAACATACATAATGTTTTAACTAGAAATAGATTCCATAAAGAGCGTAGCCAGTGCTAAAGCTTTGGCAATAAATTTCATCATAATAAGATTAGAATATTGTAAATAAAAACATCCTTTTTATAGTTTTAAAATAGGATGTTTTTAAAGTTTATGAATTGACTCAAGAAAAAAATTGCTATAAAATTTAATCAGGGGGTGTTCTTGTGTCAATTAAATTAAATACAGAAATAATTGACTTAAATGATATTGAGAAATTGGAAGAATCTCCTGCTCCAAGTATGGTAAGCTATGCTCCTTCTAGTTGGAATATCAATTTTGCAGTTAATGTTTTAAGAAGTTTTTTTACATCACTAAAATTGTATTGACCTTTTTAAATTTTTTTGATATTATTACTATGTTAAGCCGAAGTGGCGGAATGGCAGACGCACATGACTCAAAATCATGCGGGAAACCGTGCGGGTTCGAGTCCCGCCTTCGGCATAATTAATAATTATATTTATAAAAAAGCTGGTTTAAACCAGCTTTTTTAATATGAAATGGCTCTATTTGATTGTTTAACCCATTTAGATAAAAAATAAACCTTATCTATTTTTATTTCTTTTTCTCCAGTCCAAGGATCATTGAAGTAAAGATTTGCATCATCATATCCAACCAGTGTAAGAGCATGTACATCAAATCCGTATATATCAGATATCCACACAACCACAGGTTTATTATCTGCTATTTGTTTTTCAAGTCTATAAGTAGAACATCCAGTTAAATTCTCGCAGCTTCCTGCATATTTTTTTATTATATTTGTCAAAGCTGAAGGATATATTGTCCAGCCTGATGCCTCAAAAGGGTCACCTACATATCCCACAAATGGATTTAAGCTTTTTGGCATCTCATTTGCAAGTATCACTTTATCAACATTAGCCCCACTATATGTAAGCATCATTGCAATAGCAGTTATCTCACAACCAGTAGGAAGTTCTGGAGCTTGAGCTATTATAGGAACATCTAACATTTTGCTCTTTGGTAAATTTGCATCAATAGTAGGTAAATCATAGCTGATATTTTCATAATCTGAAAAAAGCTGCTTGGACATATTAAAGTAATCACTTGTAACTTCAATTAAATTAGATTGATTGGTGTTATTTGGTATATTTGCTTTTTCTTCATAGATTTTTAATGGCTTATTTGAAGTAAATTCGTTAAAACATAAAGGTAATAAAAACAAAAATAAAAAGGCTTTATTTACAAATTGCATCATTAAACCCCTTTAAATATAGCTAATTTTTATTTAATATATCATATTTAAATTATATAAGTCAAATGATAAAGTAATGCCATAACAGGTTTATTTCTGTTATGGCATTGTTTTATTCAAAAATTCTAACTCTATCTTCAATAGGTAGAAATTCTTTTTGTCCTGGATTTTCTGTGATAGATCCAAATGGCATCTGGGCTATTAGATTCCACGAGTCTGGAATATTCCATTCCTTTTTCACTTCTTCATCTATTAAAGGGTTATAGTGTTGAAGTGATGCGCCAAGCCCCTCGATTTCTAAAAGATTCCAAATAACAAATTGTAACATACCGTTTGATTGTTCTGACCATTTTGGAAAATTATCTTTATAAGTTGGGAATTGTTCCTGTAAGCTTTTAACTATATTGCCTTCTTCGAAGTATAAAACTGTACCATAACCACTATCAAATGAGTTTATTTTTTCTTCAGTCTTAGGAAATGCTTTAGGAGGAACTATTTTTTTTAGAGTTTCTTTAACTATGCTCCATAATTTTGTATGGTTTTTTCCAAACAGCACTACAACTCTTGAAGTTTGAGAATTAAATGCAGAGGGTGTATGTAAAACAGCATCTCTTATAAGGTTTTCAATTTGCTTGTTTTCTATCTTAACATCTTTACCAATACCATAGTAACTGCGCCGTTGTTTTATAGAAGTTTGAAAATCTTTTATCATAATACTGCCTCCTTTTTAATTTTAATTTTGTACTATCAAAAATTCATAAAAGGTGATATAATTGACCATTATAAGAAATTGTACTTTGATTTTAGTTGTGTAATTATTGAATTTATATAAATTATACTAATAATGAACGTCATATGCAATGTTAGGATGGTGGATTTACTTTTTATTTTTTTGGTAGTATAATTAATTAGAATATTTTTGTGCATAAATATTAATATATATAATATATAAAATGTAGGTATATAATTAAATTTTAATACTAAACTATTTTGAAAAAAGCTTAATTAACTAAAGATTATTAAAAAATAGATTTAGTGGGGTGTTAGGTTGAAAGAGTTGAACCATCCAAATGTTGGTACTAAAAAAAAGATAGATGACAAAAATGATTTAAACATAGTAAATGTGCTTACTGATATTAATGGTATTCCTGATTCTGGAATTGACAGTGATGTTATTTATTCTCAAAAAAGCAAGTATAAAGCTTTATTTTTATGTTGTTTAGGATTGATAGGAATAGCAGGATTACATAAATTTTATACAGGAAGAAAGCTTTCTGGTGTAGTTTATTTTTTTACATTAGGATATCTTTTTATAGGTACTATTATGGATTTGATGTCCATAGTTGTAGGTGATTATAGAGATGCTAATGGTTTATTTCTTAAAGAATAACATTGATAAAATTAAATATTGAAAAATTCCTCCTTTTGGAGGAATTTTTATGAAGAAGAATATAAGCTTAAATTAAAGTTAATTATTGGGGGATAATATGAAATTGTATTTATTAAGAATTTTAAAATTAATTTTTGGATTGTTTCTTTTTGCTCTTGGAATAGCGCTTACCATAAAGGCAGATTTAGGATATGCACCATGGGAAGTTCTGCATTCTGGAGTAGGAAGAGTTATAGGACTGCAAATAGGAACTGTCACAATATTATTTGGAGCTATAATTGTACTAGTTGTATTTATTTTAAAAGAAGAGATAGGAATAGGTACGATCTTAAATATGATATTGATTGGAGCTTTTATGAATATCATTCTAGATTTTAACTTAATCCCTCATATTGAAAATGTAGTGATTAGATTAATATTATTGATATGTGGATTGTTTACTATAGCTCTGGGATCTTATTTTTATATGAGTTCAGAATTTTGTGCAGGACCACGAGATTGTTTGATGGTTGTTTTAACTAAAAGAACGAAGCTTCCAATAGGAGTTTGTAGAGGGATAATCGAAGTACTTGTAGTGTTAATTGGATGGTTGTTAGGCGGCAGTGTAGGAATTGGAACTGTAATATCAGCCTTTTGCATAGGCTTTTGTATACAGATAACTTTTAAAATATTTAGATTTGATGCCATAAAATTAAAGCATGAAAATATAAAAGATACTTTTAAAAAAATATCAATTAGGATTTAAGTTACAAATTTGTATTTGTTTAATTTATAGTAGAGAAGTTTATATGATTTACTTGATATATTTATTGTTTCACCACCTTTAAGCTTAATATTGCATTTATGGCATAAAGGAAGAGGACCTAAGGTATTTATAGCTAAAGACCAGTGTATGAGTTCAATGTCATATTTATTTATTACAATTCTCTTAAAAGGTCTTATTATTATCATTCCTTTGTCAAAGAGTAAAATTTTACTCTTATATATCTCAATAAACTTATAAATTACTATAATTGTTGATAATATGAAACAAAATATTAGAAATATTAAAATTAAACCTCTCGTAATATTTAATATCATACTAAAAAGACTTGAAATTAAAACTAAAAAAGCCATAGTGAATTCAATAATAATGCCTTGATTGTTACAGGATATTTCATCTACTTTTATGCTAAAAAAATTCATAATAATCACCTTTATTTATTGAAATTAAGTGTATTATAAATAAATATATATATGTGTGTCAATGAAGAATTATTCCAAGGAATTTTTAATTAAAATGTTTAATAATGTTAAATATAAATATAAAAATATGAATTTCTTCACACTAAAATTAAAATTTAAATTTTTATAAAAAAAGAAACATATTCTGCATATTAATTAAATATATGCAAATTATATATATGAAAACATAATAGAAAAATTTTAAAAAAATTTATTTTTAAATATTAATTTGAGATAGTTCATTGAAATTTATATAACATAATAAATTTGAATGTGCGTTTTGTTAACTTTATAGTTTATGTGCGGCGATGGATTTATATTGCACATTCTGAATTTAAAAAATTGTTTGATTGCTAATATTTAAATAGTATATGCAGTGTAATTTTGCGGAAATGGATTTTAATTTAGCAGGTGTATAAAATATTCATGTTTAAACGAACGGAATTCCTCCACAATTTTAAAATATCAAAATTTCAATATATGAACATATGTGTAAATAGTAATTTAAGCTAATAATTTACATATCTAAAGATGTGGATTTGTAAAAACATGATGGACTATCCTAGGTATAACATATAATAATTACTTTTTAAATTTGATGAGCTATTAAATTATAATTTAAAAATAAACTTATTCTTCTTATATTTATTTTTATTTTTCAATTAAGAGTAGATAAATTCTATTCTTTTTTTATAGAATTTTTTTTTGTCTCATGGTATATTAGAATAGTCAAGATTAATAAGATCTGATTTAGAGGGGGAAAAATGAATTTTATTAAAAAATTTAGTTATAATTCACCTGTTATAATAAGTTTTTTCATATTATCTCTTGTTGTATTGATATCTGGTATGAGCAGCTTTTTAACACTGAGATTTTCTTCTTTTTCTGATATAAATATGTATCTTAAACTTTTAACATATCCATTTGCTCATGCTAATTTTAATCATTTTATAAACAATTTTCTCTTAATTCTTGTTGTAGGACCTGGTGTAGAAGAGAGATATGGAAGTAAACTATTGCTTATAATGATAATGATCACATCTATTATGACAGGATTTTGCAATATTGTTTTTTTTAGTGGTACAGGGCTACTTGGTGCAAGTGGAATTGCTTTTATGCTTATTGTAGTATCTTCTTACACAAATGTTAGAAAAGGAGCTATTCCAATCACGTTTATTTTGGTGCTTTTTCTTTATGTAGGAAGAGAGATTTTCAATGCTATATCTATTAATGATGGCGTTTCACAATTTGCGCATATAATGGGAGGAATAATGGGTGCTGTATTTTGTTTTCTTATACCTAAAAGTAAAAGCAATAGTTTTTTTAAAAAAAAGTCACGATTTGAAAATACAGAACCCATGAATAAGGTATGAAAATACTAAGGAAAGAAGATTAATTTAATGGCCATACCTATTGACACTGTTACAAGCAAAGGTTTTATTATCTTTGCACCGTTTTTAATGGCAAATTTTGAACCTATATATCCACCTAAAATACAGCTAATTGCTACAAATATTCCAACTTTGTAATCAATTTTTTTATTATATGCAAATATTATCAATGAAGTCATATTAGATGTTAAGTTTAAAGCCTTTGCAATTCCACTGGATTTTAAAATGTCAAATTTAAATATGAGTATTAGTCCTAATATTAAAAATGCACCTGCTCCAGGTCCAAAAAAACCATCATAAAAGCCCAGTGAAAATGCAAGAATTAACCCTAAGGAGAAATTTTTTTTAGTATATCCTTTAAATTCATCCTTATTGCCCATATTTTTGTTTAGTAAGGTATACATAGCTACTATTATTAATAAAAATGGTACTATCTTTTTTAAAAAATCAGAGTTAATGGCTAAAAGACTGTTTACACCAAAAGTCGTTCCTATGATGCAAAATGGTATTCCCCATTTTAAAAATTTAGTATCTGTATTTCCGCTTTTAAAAAAGTTATATGCTGAGACGGATGTTCCCATAGTAGCTGAAAATTTATTTGTTCCAGATGTCATAACATAAGGAAGTCCATAAATAAGATAAGCAGGTATACTAATTAAACCGCCTCCTCCTGCTATAGCATCTACAAATAATGCAAAAAAACCTGCAACACATAATAAAAATAATCTCATTAAATAAGAACATTCCTTTCTTATATGAAAAATTTAATATTTAAAAATTTTATGACACATAGTATAGTTTATCATAATTATAAATAATTTGCAGGTTTATATATATTTAAAATAATAACAAAGTAACTCGTATAATTGCTTGAAAAATAATAAAAAATAATATAAAATACTTTTAAGATATTAAAATAAGCAGATTGTATTTGCAGATGTGGCGGAATTGGCAGACGCGCTAGCTTCAGGCGCTAGTAAAAGCAATTTTGTGCAGGTTCAAATCCTGTCATCTGCACCAAATAGATTGTTAATATTGTTGAAAATTTTATAAAACTAACTGTAGGATAAATGGTTGTATATTCTGTCTGACTAACTACTAATGTATAGGAGATGATTATATGCAAAGTAATGTACTTAAGTTTGAAAAAGAGAGTATTTCTATTGACTCAAATGAGCTGCTAGGATTTTTGAATTATGATACACCAGAATTAATAAAGGCAAACGCTATTTTAACTATTGGAAGATATAAATTTAGCAATGAGTATTTGATAGATAGGCTTTATAAAATAGCTTGTGATATTAATTCAAATAAGCCAGTTTTTTCAGAGCTGTGTAATTCACATATTGCCTGTGCATCCTTATATCTTTTAGGAACGGATAAGTCTATAAAAAGATATAATGAAGCATTAAACTATTTCAGCGATAGAGATAAGAAAGCTATAAAGCAATTTATACAAAACTTTCTTTAAATATAAAGTAGCTAAAAGCTACTTTATATTATTTTCTAGATAATTAAAAATCTTCGATTTCCAGTTTATATATAAATTTTCATCCCTTGCTTTTACATGAGATAAAAAGGTATACAGTAATTTTCTTTTGTGAAGACCTTTCATGAGATGACGTGGATATTCAACAACTTTTTTATAATGATTTTTAGGATCTATTATCTTTATACTATGTTCATTTTTTACATATATATCTTTGCATCTTATATCTAATCTTTTAAAACCTAATCTTTTAAATTCTAATATTAAATCTATAACTTTATTAGATAATGTTTGACTTAAGCCGTGCTTTTTTACATATTTATCCAAAGGTTCTCCAACTATTAATTCTCTTACAATATATTTATCTCCAAACTCTATTAATTTTGGAAAAAAAATACTTTTTTGGCTTTTTTTCAAGATATAGATCTCATCTTCCCATATTTTATTTTTTTCGAAAATTTTAATTACATTTCGATTTGGTAATAAAAATACTATACCATTATGTCCTTTACCAATAAAAGTACTTTTTTTCATTAATTTTTCTAAAGATTCATTTAAATCTACATAATAAGCCTTTATGTCAGTCATATAAATCCTCAAAGTATTATTTATATATTCTATGAATTTATATTATTTTTACCACAGTATTTTAATTATTTAATATTTAAATTTAAATTATAAATAAAATAGAAGGAATTGAAATATATATATAGAATATTTAAATTTATGTAGGAGGAGTTTTTTATGTTAAACTTAAGCTTTAATTATTATCCTATATATGTAAAAAATATACTCGCTTCAGATATTGAGAAAATTTCTATGATGTTAAATAGCGATGATTCTATTGCATGTATTATAGAAAGCGATTCTATTTCAACTGATAAATTGAGACTTAGGTTTTTAGAATACTATATTAGTGATGATGATTTTTTTTTAAAAGTATTGTACAGATCAGAAATAATTGGATTAATAAAAGGAAGAGTTTGTACTGAAAATAGTACTGCATGGATTTCTTCATTTTATATTAAAAACAATCATAGAAGAAGAGGAATTGCAAAATTTATTTACCATGAAATTGAATCTATAGTATTCAATAAATATGGAATTAGCAATATGTATGTGAGCACTACGCCATATAATCATAATGAATTATTGTTTTGGAATAATTTAGGTTATAGGGTTAATCGAGTGGTAAATGATTTCTATGAGTATTATGATAGAAAGCTTCCTATGGTAATGTTAAATAAAAAGATAAATATTATTTTATATTAGTATAATTAACATAATTCCCAAATATAATATTATTGATTTTAATTTTAGTTATTTGGGGGATAATATGAATTATAATAAATACATAATTAATAAGAAAAAGAAGCAAGCCTATATTTTACTAATAGTTCCTTTAATTATTTTTGGAATAGCATACTTTATAATTAATTCAGTGTTTAATAAAAATACAATTCCATTTAAAATTATAGAAGTTATTCAGGATATAAATAAAACGAATATTTATCATGAAAACAATTCAGAGGGGTCAGATGTAAAAAACGAAGACTTATTAAAGGAAGAGAGTATTTCAAAAGAAGAGGATCTTTCAAAACAAGAATCTGTTGCGGCAAACTCAAATGCTATAAAAGGTTTATCTTATTTTCTTATTGGTTTTTATGAGGCTGATTTAAATGCGTCTTCAGAAAAATTAATAAGTTCTTTGCCTTTTATTAAAATAAGTTATAATGGTGAAGTGTTCTTTTTAATGAAAATAATGGTAAAGGATGAAGTTGAAAGCAATAAAAAACTCATTGAAGATAATGGATATTCTGCAATACAGATAGATCTTTCAAATTCAAAGACTAATGATAAATTAATGAATTCTATTTTTTTATCTATGAAGGAGATCTTTTCTAAGCTTTGTGAGGAAGACATAAAAGCTATTAAAACTTTAGATTTTAAGAATTGGATATTGGCTCTTCCTAAAGAAAAGGAAAATGAAAAGTATTATGAAAATCTAGTAAATATTAGACAAAAGGTTAAGGATCTTAAAGAGGATATGATTTTAGAAGATTGCATAGATATTATACAGTTAATAATTAACTAAGGGGATAATATGAAGGTATATTTAGCATCAAAATCGCCAAGAAGGCAAGAGCTTATGAAGTTTATTTTTAAAGAGTTTGAAGTATATCCATCTTTATTTGATGAAGATAAATTGATTAAGGGGCAGATGGCTCCTTTTCAGTATGTGATGGAGCTTGCTAAAAAAAAGGCCTGTGAAGTCATGAATAGATTAAATGATGAGTGTATAATAATATCTTCTGATACTATTGTATGCTGTGATGATGATATATTTGGAAAACCAAGGGGTAAAGAACATGCATTTAATATGCTAAAGAGGCTAGAGAATAGAAAACATGAGGTATATACTGGAGTATGTTTAATAAATACTAAGGATGAGAGAATCATAAATTTTTATGAAAAAACATATGTATATTTTGATCATATGACAGATATTGAAATTGAAGAATATTTACATACAGGAGAATACAAGGATAAAGCTGGAGCCTATGGAATACAAGGCTTTGCTTCTAAGTTTGTAAAAAAAATAGAAGGGTGCTATTTTAATGTCATGGGTTTTCCTGTAAATAAGATATATTCTAATTTAAAAGAAAATAATATGATCTGATTATTTTAAGAGGTGGTAAGATGATAAAATTAATAATAACAAAAGATTATGATGAGATGAGCTCTAGAGCTTGTGAAGAAGTTTTAAAGGTTATGATGAATAAGAAGGATGCAGTGCTTGGGCTTGCAACTGGAAGCACTCCTGTTGGTCTTTATGAAGATTTAGTTTCTATGTATGAAGAAGGGAAACTGGATTTTAGTCTAATTAAAAGCGTCAATTTGGATGAATATGTAGGCATATCAAGTGACCATGATCAGAGCTATAGATATTTTATGAATAAAAATCTCTTTGATAGGGTAAATATCGATAAAGCTAATACCCATGTGCCAAATGGAAATGCTGAGAATATGGAAAAAGAAGCAGAAGATTATGAGAAGATAATCGATTCATTAGGGGGAGTTGATATTCAAGTCTTAGGAATAGGGGGAAATGGTCACATAGGGTTTAATGAACCTTGCGAAAAATTAAATCTCTATACTTCCGTGGTTAAATTGAATGATGAAACCATAAGAGATAATTCAAGATTCTTTAATTCCATAGATGAGGTCCCAAAATATGCTATATCTATGGGAATGGCATCTATTTTAAAAGCTAAGAAGATAATACTTTTAGCATCAGGAGAAAAAAAGGCTAAAGTGATTGGAGAGCTTGTTAATGATAAAAAAGTAACCACAAGTAATCCTGCATCATTTTTAGGACTGCATGATGATGTTGTTGTGATAGTTGATGAAAATGCCGCTAAATTTATAAAAAGATAAGATAAACCAAAGGGCAAATATCCTTTGGTTTATTTTATGCCCTCTAAATTAAACTCTGGTATGTAACTCTCTTCAGATGACCCTTCATCTTGCACAAGTGCATTTTTAATTCCTAAATTTAATGCATATTCAATTAGTGCGTCGTAGTGAGCTTTATTTAATTTTTTATTTATATTTTTATAATCATAAGCTTTATACATCGGAACATATTGATTCATTAAGCTTATATATACATCATCTTTATATCTATCATATATATAATCCAATATCTTTTTTGAATCAAAGAGCAGCCCTGGGAGCATCAAATGCCTTATGATTATTCCTTTTTTCATCATTTTATTTTCATCAAATTCAAATTTTCCAATTTGAGAGTACATCTCTTCTAATGCTGATGAGGCAAATTTAAAATAATCTTTTGCATTTGAATATAAAATAGCATATTTATCATTAAAATACTTTATATCCATAAGATATATATCAACATATCCTTTAAGCTCTGAAATTGTGCTTTTCTTTTCATATCCACCTGTATTATAAACTATGGGAATACTAAGCCCTTTTTGTTTAGCATACTTGATGGCTTCTAAAATCTGATAGATAAAATGGGTGGGGCTTACAAGATTTATATTATAAGCACCTTTATTTTGAAGATTCAAAAATATATTTGAAAGCCCTTCAATTGAAATTTCAAGACCAAATCCTTCATGACTTATATTAAAATTTTGACAGAAAACACATTTAAGAGGACAGTTTGAAAAAAATACAGTTCCTGAGCCTCTTTTATCATCAAGGTTTCCTGAAATAAAAGGCTCTTCAAAGTGATGCAGCATAGCTCTTGCTGCTTTTATATTAAAACCTGACTTGCAATATCCAATTTCTCCATTTATTCTGTTTACATTGCATTCTCTAGGACAAATATTGCATTTTTTTAAATTCATATAATCCACCTATAAAAAATAAATTATGTGTGATAAAATCAAAGGGTGATAATCTATTATATACTATTGGCAAAAGCATGGGGGGAATAGTTTGAAAAATAAAAATGGTTTAATAAAGATAATAGTTATAATTCTTTTATTTTTTGCTGGGTATTTTTTAAATAGTATTACTAGAGAGAGTTTGCCACAAGATGAGGTTAAATTAACTCAAGATCATGAAAATTCTATTAAAGACATAGAGGATGTGGGTGAGAATGAAAGTTTAGACTATGAAGATTCTACATCTAGTGAGAAACCAACACCTTTACAAAATAAAATTGAGAATGAAAATGAAGCTGATGATAAAAGTGACGATAAAGCTTCATCTAAAAAGATATTAAATAGCTTTGAAGATGTTGCAGAGTACATAAAAGAAAATGGAAAACTTCCTGACAATTTTATAACAAAGATAGCAGCAAGAGATCTTGGATGGGAATCAAATAAAGGGAATTTAGATGAGGTTGCGCCTGGAAAAAGCATTGGTGGTGATATATTTAATAATTATGAAGGAAAACTTCCTAAAAAGTCAGGAAGGATTTACTATGAGTGTGACATCAATTATATTTCAGGCTTTAGAGGGGATGATAGAATAATATTTTCAAATGATGGATTGATTTATAAAACAGAAGATCACTATGATACTTTTACAGAAATTAAATAGCAAGGTGGGATAATTTGAAAAGAGTGATATTGGATGGAAAGATCATGGTAAGCAAATATAAGCTTCACAAAGAGATTAAAGATAAATTAAATTTGCCTGATTATTATGGTAAAAATTTAGATGCTCTTTGGGATATGGTAACAGGATATATGGAAACGCCTCTTACTATCATATGGGTTAATTTTGATATTTCTAAAAAAAAATTAGGATATTATGCAGATGAGGTGCTTTTTATATTTGAGAAGGCAGAAAGTCAAATGGAAGATTTTAATATAATAGTTAAGGATAGGAGTAGAAAAGGAAATATGTCAACATCAGAGTTTTTAAAAAAATATTTTGTAGATGATAGAAGGGGGACAAATTCTGTAAAATGGGATGGTTTAGATACTCATTTTCAAGATGAAAATTTAGTTGCAATGTGGGTTGCTGATATGGATTTTAAATCGCCTGATGCTGTTAGTCGTGCTCTTAGAGATAGAGTTGAACATGGAATATTTGGGTATACTTTCACACCAGAATCATACTATGATGCATTTATGGACTGGGAAGAGAAGCATCATAGCTATAAAATTTCAAAAGAATGGATAAGGCTTTCTCATGGGGTAGTTCCTGCTATTTATTGGTTTGTAAATGCTTTTACAAAACCTGATGATAGCATTATAGTTTTATCTCCAGTTTATTACCCATTTCAGAATGCAGTAAAAGACAATAAACGAAATCTTATAATGTGTGAGCTTAAAAATGAAAATGGAATATATTCTGTTGATTATGAAAAATTTGAAAAAGATATTGTGGAAAATAACGTAAAGATGTTTATTCAATCATCTCCTCATAATCCTGTTGGAAGAGTGTGGAAAGAGGATGAACTTAAAAAAATACTTAAAATATGCAAGGATAATGATGTTTTAGTGATTTCTGATGAGATACATCAGGACATTGTTTTAAAGAATAATAAGAATATTCCTGCTGCAATAGTTGAAGGTGGGTTATATAAAAATAATATAATAACAATAACTGCAGCATCTAAAACTTTTAATCTTGCAGGTCTTCATACTTCTAATATTATAATTGAAGATCCTAAAATAAGGGAAATATATGATGATTATGTTTTGACTATTTGTCAAGGAAGTGTTAATCTGATGGGATTAATTGCAACAGAAGCTGCTTATAGACATGGAGAGGATTGGCTTTCATCTCTTATTTTAGTTATAGAACAAAATTATGATTTTATAAAAAAATCATTCAAGGAGTCGCTTCCTAAAGCTATAGTATCTCCACTAGAAGGAACTTATCTTTTGTGGATAGATTTAAGAGAATATATTAAACCAGAAGATATAAAAGAGATTATTCAGGACAAATGCCGTCTTGCTGTAGATTTTGGAGAGTGGTTTAGCCCATCTTATAAAGGTTTTATTCGTTTGAATTTAGCTACTAGTCCAAAATATGTTAAATT
>JAVBPQ010000006.1:0-30220 GCA_031549525.1 Clostridiaceae bacterium
TATATTTAAGTTGTTTCCACTATTTGAGAAATATTCAATATTCCTTGTACCTTGTGCCCATTTTAATTTTACAATCTTTGATTCATTATCTTCAGCTTTTAAATTTATTTTTGTTTTGGTAGAAGCATCTTGATTTAAAGAGATTGTTGGGGGAGTTGTATCTAACATATTTTTAACAATGATATTAGAGCTTGCAAATACAATATTTCCATCGTTATCTGTTAAGCTGTATTTTACTTCATAGGAACCTGGTTCACTAGTATCAACATCTGAAGTTATTATAACTCTATCTTTTAAGTCATCTCCATCTTCTATATCACTTGCTTTTATTATTTCTTTTTTTGGGTCAAAAAGGCTGTTAAGTTCTATTTCTTTTGAAGGGGTTACTTCTAAGATTGGAGCATGTCCTTTTATTACTGTTACTTTAATAATTGCAGCATCATTTCCAAAACTATCCTTTCCAGATTTTGCTTTTAATAAATCAATCCTAAGAGCAACTTCATATATTCCTTCTTTATTCATTAAATTTTTTCTATCAACTACCAATTTATTTGATAAATCTGTACCAGTATTTACATTCCAAGCTTTAGCTTCTGAAAGTTCAATTATATTATCATCAGTTAAATATGATACATCTTTAACATGGATAACAAAATCATGTGCATCAATTGCAACATCGCCAATTAGTACAGTATTATTGTTGTTAATATTTGTATTGTTTGTGTTGTTACTATAGCTTGCATTTGTATCATTACCATAGCTTGTATTTGCATTGTTAGTAGTATTAATGTTTGAATTATTAGTAGTATTTATATTTGAAGTATTGGTTGTATTATTATTTGAAATATTAGTAGTATTTACATTTGAAGTATTGGTTTTGGTTGTATTATTATTTGATATATTTGTGGTGTTACTGGTTGTGGTATTTTTAGCAGTGCTATTTGTTGTATTATCAGAAACAGTATTATTATCATCGCCATCTTCGTAGATAAAAATTATTTCAGTACTCTTTGATATCTTTGCTATTTCTATAACAGTGCCATTTCTCAATATACCATCTACTTTAGCATTCACTGCTGTATAATTTTGTATTTTAGGAGCCTTTGTAGAATAAGTGTCTCCCCAGGAAACTTTAGTTGTAAGTTCTTTTTTTAAAACAGTACCATCGGACTTTTGATATTTTTCTACTATAACATAATTTTCGTCTTTATCAGGTACGCCATTATTATTTTTATCATCCTCATATATAAAAATAACTTCATGATCTGTAGTTATATTAGATGCGAATACAGAAGCCCCTTCCATTTCATTTCCGTCAATTTTAACATTTACAGCTACATAGCCTGGTATAGTGGGAGCTTCTTTTAAATAGCTTCCACTTTTAGGAATTGTAGTGATTGTGCTTTCTTTTATGGTTGTCCCATTGGGTTTTTCATATTTTTCTTTTATAATACAATCATTATCATCATCTGGAGCGCCATTGTTATCTTTATCGTCTTTGTAAATAAATATAACTTCACCGCTTGTTTTAATTTCTGTAATTGATACTCCTGTGCCACCAATTAACTTTCCATTTACTTTTATATCAACTGCCACATAGTTATCTATTTTAGGTGCTTTTTTAGAATAGCTCCCATTCCACTCTATGGGGAAAACTGTATCCTCTTGTATTTTAGTTCCATCTGGTTTTTGATATTTTTCTACTATCTTATAGTCTTCTTCATCATCTGGTATGTTGTTTTTATTTTTATCATCCTTATATAAAAATATTATTTCATGGTCTTTACCAACACTTTTAGATTCTGCTCCAGTATATCCAAGGAGAACTCCATCTGCTTTTGTGTCAATTGCTACATAGCCCTCTATTTCAGGAGCATCCTTAGAATATTTTAATCCTTCCTCTACAATAGTATTTGTATCAGGTTTTATGGTTGTCCCATCAAATGTTTGATATTTTTCAATTATAGTATAAGTAGCTTTTGCTTTAATTATTTCAACATTAAAGAAATTTATTGTTATTATTACAATTAGCATTGAAAAAATTATGAACCTTTTTTTGTTTCTTAATAACATACAATGTACCTCCACCCTTACTTCATTTATGAATTAGTTATTTTTTAAGACTCGTTTAAAAATCAAATGATTATAAAAAATACAGGGAATACTATATTTCTATTGTAATAATATAAGTAATTTTATATAATATGTTAATATTTTTTAAATTAATTTAATTAAATCAAATATACTATAACATGATAATATTAAATAATCAATAATTAATATTATAAAAAATTATTTATTGGATTAGTAAAATATGGAGTTTAAATATAATAAGCTGTTGTTTTTTGTATCTTTATTGAATTTTTATAATATCTTATGATAAAATTAATAAAAATAGGAAAGGAAAGTAATATGAACATATCAAGATCTCCTAGTTAATATATAAGAGGTCCTCCCTTGTATGAATAGCATTTATAAAATAATCATATAAGGAGTTGAAAATGCACTTTTACAAAAATATAAAATTATTGTATATTGCAATATTTTTTCATAATTTGATTCCTGCCTATGTTATTGAACGCCTTTTTTGGCAAGAGCGTGGCATGAATGTAAAGATGGTAGTTTACTGTGAAATAATATATGCTTTGACCATTATTATCTTAGAGATTCCATCTGGTATCTTAGCTGATAAATTTGGGAGAAAAAATCTTATACTAATAGGAAGCATACTTGCTTTTTTTGAATTTATAATTTTGATTTTTGCATATAATTTTTGGCAATTTGCTTTTGTAGTATTTTTAACTGGTATTGGAGGGGCTTGCACAAGTGGAGCATGGAATGCCTTGCTTTATGATTCTCTTGTTTTTTCTAAGATGGAGAGAGATTTTCAGAAAGTTCTTGGACACATTGAGGCTTTGGATTTTTTAGCAAGCTTAATAGCAGCTTTATCTGGTGGTGTGTTAGCAGGACTGTATGATTTTAGATTTAATTATATGCTATCAGCTTTTAGTGCAATGATTTCCCTTATTGCGGTGTTGTTTTTAAAAGAACCTAAAAGGGAACACTTTAATAAAGATAATCATAATAAGGTTAGAAGTATTCTTAAGCAATCAATAGAATTTTTTTCAAAAAATTTAAATATTACCTCTATGATAATTCATGTTGCTGTTATTTCTGCTTGTATAAATTATATTTATGAGTTTTGGCAGATTTATTTAAACTATATCAATATACCTGTGGCTTTTTTTGGTATTGTTTCTGCTATACTCACTATTGTGAGAATACCTGGAGCTATAATTGCTAATTGGCTTACAGAACGTTTTAATAGAAGAGATCTTATATTTTTCCTATCATCTATGGTAGCTATTGGATTATTGATTTCAGCATTTATAAAGAGCTTAACTGGAGTTTTAGCTATGTCAATGGCTTGTTTCTCTTATGGTATAATGGAGCTTGTAGTCATAGGAAAATTACACCATGAGATAGATAATGACTTTAGAGCTACTATTGATTCAGCAGGTTCATTTATGAGGCAGTTTTTTTCTGCAATGCTAGGTTTAATATTTGCATATGTTTCAGATACAATATCTATTTTTGCAGGATTTATGATATTAGGACTTTCTTGTTTTGTGGCTACATATATATTTAAATTTATTTATAAGAAATTAAGGATATAAATTAAAATAGTATAAACGGAGTTAGATTGATGAGAGACAAACTAAAGTAAGAATTTTGATAGTTTATTGAAATTAATTTTTAAAATATTGTAAAACATGTAATAAAAAGGTTAGAATATTGACAACTATATTGTTTAATGTTAAGATTAATTTATATTAATATATGAACTAAATAAGCCTTTAAATATATGAACTAAATAAACCTTTAAATTTATAGTTATAATTATAAATTCAGGAGGGAAAAATTATGAAAAATAAAAAAACGTCTAACAATTTATTTAAGAAGTTTGTAGCTTACTTTACAATCTTTATAACTATGGCAGTTGTTGTTTTGGTTTCTAATTTAAAAATCGGTTGTGCTGCTAATGTTGTTTCTAAAACTACTCCAATACTTTTAAAGCAAGGTGTGGTAAATAAGGTGACAGTTGGAGATGAATTTTCAGTAACCTTATCATCTAATCCTTCTACTGGTTATAAATGGACTAGTTCCTTCTCTAAGTCTGGTATTTTACAATTAGTATCAGATGATTATGTAGCAGGTGGTAATGTACCTGGATCTCCTGGAAATCAAGTTTTTAAACTAAAAGCCATAAAAGAAGGAAAATGTAATGTGACATTTAGATATTATAGACCATTTGAAGGCATAAAGTCTAATACAAGAACTATTGTTTATAACATAGAAGTTTCATCTAAAAAATCCACAATTACTCTACAAGAAGGAAAAATAAATCGAATTAAACTTTCAGATATTGCTATAGTAAAATTATCATCAAACCCTACAACAGGGTATAGTTGGTACTATACATCTTCAAGGACAAATGCATTAAAGCTAGTATCAGATGAATATATTGCTTCTTCAAATATGCCAGGAGCTTCAGGAACACAAGTTTTTAACTTTGAAGCAACAGCTAGAGGAAGAGTAAGATTGACATTTAGGTATTACAGATCATTTGAGGGAATAAAGAGCGATACTAAGATGGTAGTATATGATATAATAGTGAATTAACGTATAAATCTAATTTTGTTCACATAGTAAAATCCACCCTTAGGGTGGATTTTACTTTTACAATTAAAAATTTAAAAAAATATGTTGACTAGGTTTAAAATTTGTGTTATATTAGTATAGTGCTTTAAAACACATGAAAATACATGCCGGCATAGCTCATCTGGTAGAGCAACTGACTTGTAATCAGTAGGTGGTGGGTTCAAGTCCTACTGCCGGCATCAAATCTTGGAGGAATTCCCGAGTGGCTAAAGGGGGCAGACTGTAAATCTGTTGGCACCGCCTTCGATGGTTCGAATCCATCTTCCTCCACTTCTAAAGATGCTTTTTAGTGTCTTTTTTATATTAAAAGTTAATATTTGCTCTTATCAAGAGAGGTGGAGGGAAAGGGCCCAATGAAACCCAGCAACCGTTTAAAACAAGGTGCTAATTCCTGCAGTATACCTGCAAGATAAGAGAGGAAAGATTTTAAGTTGATCTCTTCTTATTTTGAAGAGATTTTTTATTTTAAAAAATTTTTTATTTGGGGAGGAGTAGCGTTGGGAGGAACGATAAAAATGAAAAAACTTTTTACATCAGAATCGGTAACTGAAGGGCATCCTGATAAGATGTGCGATCAAATATCAGATGCAATATTAGATGAGGTATTAATGAAAGATCCAAATGCCAGAGTTGCTTGTGAAACGGCAGTTACTACTGGTCTTATTTTAGTGATGGGTGAGATATCTACAGATTGTTATGTAGACATTCCTAAAATTGCAAGGGAAACTGTAAGAAACATTGGATATACAAGGGCTAAATTTGGCTTTGATGCTGACACTTGCTCTGTTTTAACATCTATAAATGAACAATCAAGTGATATAGCTATAGGGGTAAATGAATCTATTGAAGAAAAATTAGGAGAATATGATGATAAATTTTCCTTAGGAGCAGGAGATCAGGGTATAATGTTCGGATTTGCAACAAATGAGACTGAAGAATATATGCCCATGCCAATTTCCTTAGCTCACAAGCTTGCAAAGAGGCTTTCTGATGTTAGAAAAGATGGAACTTTAAGTTATTTAAGACCTGATGGAAAAACTCAAGTAACAGTTGAATATGATGGTAATAAACCTATAAGGATTGATACAATCGTCATATCATCTCAGCATGGACCTGAGGTTTCCCATGAAATAATCGAAAGAGATATCATTGAAAATGTAATAAAACCTGTAATTCCATCATATTTAATAGATAATAAAATAAAGTATTTTATAAATCCCACAGGAAGATTTGTAATTGGAGGTCCTAATGGAGACTCTGGATTAACAGGAAGAAAGATAATAGTGGATACATACGGAGGTTATGGACGCCACGGTGGAGGTGCATTTTCTGGAAAGGATCCAACTAAGGTAGATAGATCTGCAGCTTATGCAGCAAGGTGGGTTGCAAAAAATCTTGTAGCAGCTTCCTTAGCAGATAAATTAGAAATTCAGCTTGCTTATGCAATTGGCGTTGCAAAACCGGTTTCAATAACCGTAGATACATTTGGAACTGGAAAAATTGAAAATGGATGCATAATAAATATAATAGAAAAAGTTTTTGAACTTACTCCATCTGCAATTATAAAAAGGCTCAATTTAAGAAATCCTATATATAGAAAAACTGCAAGTTATGGACATTTTGGTAGAAATGATAAAGATTTTACTTGGGAAAAATTAGATATGGTTGAAGAAATAAGAAAATTTATATGATTATAGATTGAATATTTTAATGTATTATAAAATTAATTTTTAATTTAAAATAGTATAATTGAATTTTAATTAAAATATGCTATAATCAGAATTAATTTATTTGTGTTATAATTTTAAGGAGTGTGGTATTTTTGGAGGGTGTGGCCGTCTGGCAAGTTGCAGTATTAGTGGTTTGTTTAATCTTGTCTGCTTTTTTTTCTGCATCTGAAACAGCTCTTATGAGTTTAAGCAAGATAAGGTTAAAGCATATGGTGGAAGAGAAAGTAAAAGGGGCAGATAGGGTTGAAAAATTACTTAGTAATACTAATAAGCTTTTAGCAACTATACTAGTAGGTAACAATATAGTTAATATAGCAGCCTCGTCTCTTGCAACGTCTATTGCAATAAATATTTCATCATCTTACGGTGTAGGAATTGCTACAGGTCTTATGACTTTTTTTATACTTGTGTTTGGAGAAATAACTCCAAAGTCACTTGCTGCAAAGAATTCAGAAAGAACATCCATTGCAGTTGCTCCAATTATTACAGTAATAACATATATATTGTTTCCAATTGTAAAGATTATAACCTTGTTCTCTAATCTGCTCATAAGGATTTTTGGAGGAAATAAATTTCAAGCAGAGCCTTTTATCACTGAGGATGAGCTTAAAACTATGGTAAATGTCAGTGAGGAAGAAGGAGTGCTTGAAGAAGAAGAGAAGAAAATGATATACAATGTTTTTGAATTTGGAGATAACTTAGTTAAAGATATCATGCTTCCAAGAGTTGATATCATAGCTATAAATGTTGAAGATAGTTATGAAGATGTTATAAAGATAATTAAAGAAGAGCAGTTTTCAAGATTTCCAATATATAGAGATAGTATTGATGATATAGTAGGTATTTTAAATGTAAAGGATCTTTTGTTTGCAGAAAATATCTCTGAAAACTTTTCTATAGATAAATATATGAGAGAACCTATATATACCTATGAATTTAAGAAAATAAGCCATCTTTTTAATGAGATGAAAGAAGATAGAAATCATATGGCTGTGGTACTTGATGAATATGGAGGCACTGTTGGAATAATAACTATTGAGGATTTAGTAGAAGAGATTGTAGGAGATATTTCTGATGAGTACGATGGAGAAGATGATTTAGGAATACAGGTTATTAAAGAAGATGAATTTCTTGTAAATGGAAGCATAAGAATTGATGACTTAAATGATTTAATAGGAACGAGGATAGAATCAGAAGAATTTGATTCTATTGGAGGTTTTGTCCTTGGAATTTTAGGTAGATTTCCAGAGAAAAATGAAGAGATCAATTTTGAAAATATAAAGTTTTTAATAGAAGAGATAGATAAAAATAGGATAGAGAAGATAAGAATATATACTTAAAAAATGCAGGCAAGCTAATTAACTTGCCTGCGCTTTTTTATTGAAGTTCGTTTAATAATTTAGTAGCATCTTCTTTTGTCTTTTGTACTTCTTTTGAATCTGCATCCTTTGTTGGATACCATCCTTTTTGATTCATAGTAGAAAATATATTATATTGAAGTGTTTGAACCTTTTGATAATTTTCCATAAGTGTTCTCTTTAGGTTCTCGCAGGATGTTTCAGTCATACCAGTGCTGTAACCTGAGATTATATATTTTTCAGAATTTAATAGATCGTGTATCATATCTTTATCTTGCATTTTAAACCCTCCTAATTATGACTATCAAGGTAAGTTTTCAGTGATTTTAGGTTGTTTTTATGTAGATCACTCGCCGTGCAACATAACTTTTGAACATCACTATCTTGACATTGTGCTTCCATATTTTTGCATTTCTTTGACAGTATAGCTTCAGCTTCCATTTGATCTTTGATGACTTTTAAATTATTGGCTTCTATTTCTTTTTCTTTATTTGAGCTTGAAAGTGTACTCATCTTAAACCTCCTAAATTTTTTTCATAGTTAGTTTTTGACAATATATAAAAAATATAAGTGGTAAAAAATGGAATATGATATATTTTTGACTTTAAAATTATTTTGCGACATATATTAATTATATTAGATTTTATTTTAAAAATTTTGATAATTTTATTTTATAATAAAATATAGTTATTTAATATTTTATAATAGTGCATAAAAATATAAATTTTTTAAAAATATAAAATTAGAATAAATAGTAAATAAATTTAAAACATATGAAAATAAAAAACTATTATAGAAAGGAAGGTTAAAGCTGTTCTTTCTATGCACATGCATAGACTTGTACAGTTAGATTTTTATGAATGATGCACATAAGATTTTAGATTATTGGTACAACCAAGAATTTTTTTCTCCATTTTGGCCTCCTAAGTCGAAGGAACAAAAATATTTTGTTTCAAGAGGGTATGGTGAATTGCCATGGCTTAAAATAAATTCTGAAAATATGTACGATATTTTTCTTGGAAAAGTAAATTCTAGAGATTTAGTAAATTTAACGATAAATAATAAAGAAATAGATGAGAGTGAGGAGGGTTTTCCATCCTGTATTTGCGCTTTTAAATTAAACTCTAAAGGGTTTTATGTAGAGAATTCTTTTTCTATATCTAATTTTGTATGGGCTATTGCAAAAATAAAACAGGATGAGGATGTAAATGTATGTATTTTAAAAGATGAAATAGATGATTTTAATAGTAAGTTTAATGATAATTTAAAAGCTGTAAATGGAAAGTTCTTGCGCAGAGATTTTGAAAGAATTCATAGAGAGGTTTTAAATAAAATAGAGCTAGTTACTAGAAAGGATACATTTTTTGTAGTGGTGAATACATTAAAAGTTAAAGATATAAAACAAGATGAAGGGTCTTCAATATTATCTGGGTGCTATATCTCTGATATTAATAGGATAAAAGATGATCTTGAAAACTCAAAGAGGATTGAAAGATATATAGGAGCTTTGATTAACCCTACACATCTATCTATAGAGATTGATAAAAGCATAAGGGATATGAAAAAATGGACATCTCCAGATAGGTATCCATTAGGAAAATGGCCTTTAAAATATAATGTAAACCTCATGCAGCAAATTGCTATAAATATTGCAATTTCTAATGAATATTCTAATTTAGGGATTTTTTCTATTAACAATCCGCAGGGTACAGGGAAGATAACTATTTTAAAAGAAATCATTTCATCTTTTATAGTTGAAAGAGCTTTGCTCCTCTTAAAGTATGAAGATCCAGATGATGCATTTATAAATATACAATTTCAAGATCCCATAAGTGATGATTTAGCATATTTTTTTAAACCTGATAGAGAGCTTATTAAATATGGAATTATAGCTGCAAGTAATAGCGATAAGCTTATTGAAAATGCATTTAAAGAATTAACCCTTTCTAGAAAGGTTAAGAACACTTATATAGAATGCTTTGAAGTAGGTCTTAAGGAAGATATTTATTTTTCAAATTTTATAAAAAATATTTTAAAAGAAAAAGAAGATGAAAATTCTTGGGGACTTATGTGCTATGACCTTTTTAAAAAAGAAAATATGGATGATCTTAAAAATGAACTTCCTAAATTATTTCATGAAAAAACTCCAAGTTGGGAAGAAGCTAAAGTTTCATTTATCAATAAATATGAACAGTTAAAGAAGCTTAGAGATATAATTCAAGGCCACTATGAAGATGAAAATGTGCATTTTAAAAATATCTGTCTATTAAATAAAGTAAAACATGAGCTTATTCGTTTTAAAATTGAACATGAGAAGCAAACTAAACTTTATGAAGAAAAGATTAAAGAAAAGGAAGAGTTAGAGAATGATAAAAATTTAATCATGGAGAAAATGAACATGTTTAAGAAAAAACCTTCTTTTTTCAAAAGGCTATTGCCATTCTTGTTTAAAAATGATTCTGCCACTTCAGAATTACATGAACTAGTTAAAAATTTGGATTTAAATGAAATAGAAATTATAAACTTGCAGGTTTTCATAGATAGTCATGAAGCACAGGTAAAAAAGCTTGAGGATACTTTAGATTATATAAATAACAATATAGAAGAGATTGAAAATGATATTAAAGAGCTTAAAGAGAAGATAGATAAGTACAAAATTCTTTATGGTAAAGGTTTTGCTTTTGAAGAATTTTGGGATGATATTGAACAAAATGAGACATCTCAAAATGTATCTCCTTGGACAACTAAAGAGTACGATAATTTAAGGGAAGAGATGTTTCTTGAAGCTTTAATTTTACATAAGGCATTTATTTTAAATTCAAAATCTATAGAACAGAATTCAAAATGTTTGATTAATTTCTGGAATGATAAGATATCAGAGAAGGATAGATATTTATCTTTTTCTCATCTCCTTAATACCCTTTTATTGATAGTACCTGTTATTTTTACTACATTTGATTCCATAGCTTCATATTTAAAATATGCAGATAAGGATGAGCTTGGAACTTTAGTAATAGACGAAGCCGCACAGATACAACCTCAACATGCCCTTGGAGCTTTATGGCGAACTCAAAGGGCTATTGTCATGGGGGATCCTCTGCAGGTAGAACCCCAAGTTAAAATACCAAAGGAGCTTTCTAAAAGATTTCAAAAAGAATTCGAAATAAAAGATGGATATAAAGATGAAAATTTATCTGTTCAAGTTTTAGCAGATAATATAAATAAATTTGGATGTTACAGGACAGTTATGAATGAAAAAACATGGTTAGGGTGCCCATTAGTTGTCCGTGAAAGATGTTTAGACCCAATGTTTTTGATTTCAAATTCCATTGCATATAATAACAAGCTCTTCAATCGTTCCGTAAAACCAAAAGATGAAAGGGATCTTTTATTTAATAGTTCTTTATGGATAGATATTGAAAATGAAGGAGAATCTGCAGATTATTTTATAAAGAAACAAGGAGATAAGGTCATAGAAATTTTAAAAAAAGCATTTCTTAAATATAAATCTCCTGATCTTTTTATAATAAGTCCTTTTAAATCTGTCATAGATGAACTTAAGTTTATACTAAAAAAATCCTTTGATAGAGAGTGGGTTGATAATTTTTGCGGAACTGTACAGGAATTTTACGATAGACAAGCAAGTGAGGTCATACTTTTACTAGAATGTGATAAGGAAGATCATAGAAAAGATATACAATGGATATGCGAAAAACCAAATATATTAAATGCTGCAGTTAGCAGAACAAAATATAGAATAGTCATAATAGGGGATAGTAAGCTTTGGAGAGCTGTTCCAGATTTTGATTATGCGTATAAGCTTTTAATGGAAAATAAATAAAGATGTGTTTTAAAGAATCTATTATAACCTAACCTTGGGTAGATTTTATTTTTAAATTAAGAGTTTTAATTAAGGAACAATGATGGATGTAACCGTTGCAACAGAAATACTTGCAATAAAATATTCAATATGATAAAATAATAAAAATGGTCAGACCATGTCGACTTATATTATAATAAAATTTAATAATTAAAGTGGAGGGCTATTATGTATAATTCAAAAATGATAAAAATGATAATTTCTATTGCTATGATTTTTGTTATGTGCTCTTTAGTTGGTTGTAACAATGCAAAATCTTCTGGTTCTTCTAACAAAAATAAATTGACTTTTGCTATTGCTGCTGAGACAAATTCAATGGACCCACAGCTTATAAATTCTCGCTCAGCTTTTACTACAGCTAAGATCGTTTATGAAGGACTCGTGCGTACTAAGGAAGATAAGCTTCAACCTGGAATGGCAGAGTCATGGGATATTTCAACTGATGGTTTAACTTATACTTTTCATCTAAGGGATTCAAAATGGAATGATGGAGTTCCTGTTAAAGCTCAAGATTTTGAATATGCCATAAAACGATTAGAGGATCCAAAGGTAGCTTCTCCTTATGCTTTTGCAGCTGATTATATAGTAAATGCAAAGGAATTCAATCAAGGTGAAGTAACCATAGATGAAATGGGTGTTAAAGCTTTAGACGATAAGACTTTGGAAATAAAAATAAAAGCTCCTACAAGCTATTTTCTTGAGTACTTAGATCAAGCTAATTTTTATCCAGTAAGGCAAGATCTCATTGAAAAGTATGGAGCTGAATATGCTTCAGAACCTGATAAGATGGCTTATAATGGTCCTTTTGCTTTAAAGGAATGGAAACATGAAGAGTTTATGACTATGGTTAAAAATCCAAATTACTGGGATAAGGATAGTATTAAACTAGAAGAGATAGAGCAGTTAATCATACCCGATAGAGATACTCAGCTTTCTATGTTTGAAGGTGGAACTCTTGATTTTGTACAAGTCCCAAGTGCAATGGTACCTCAATATAAAGATCAAGGCAAATGTACTCTTTATATGGATGGATCTGATGATTGGATGCAGATAAATGTTTCAGATACAAATAAACCATGGCTTGGTAATAAAAATTTTCGTTTAGCTCTAAATTATGCTATAGACCGCACAGATATAATGGCAACAACAACTAAGGGTGTTTACTATCCAGCAGGAAGATTGGTTTTACCTATTGTTAAAGGGGTTAATGATTATTATACAAAGGAATATGCTATAAATGAATTTCCAGTAAAAGCAGATCCTGCAAAGGCAAAGGAATACTTGCAAAAAGCTATGGAAGAATTAAAAATTTCTGATCCATCACAAATATCTGTTACATATCTTTGCCAAGATGATCAAAATACTAAGCTTTTAGCAGAAGCAATTCAAGATAATATAACAAGAAACCTTGGAATAAAATTTGAAATCCAAAATGTAACATTTAAGCAAAGATTGGACTTGCAAGCTAAGCATCAATTTGAAATGGCATATGCAGGTTGGGGACCTGATTATAATGATCCGATGACTTATCTTGAGCTTTTTCAAACAGGTAATGGACAAAATGGCGGAAATTATTCAAATAAGGATTTTGATGATTTAATTGAAAAAGCACGTATTGAGACCGATGCTGCTAAGAGATTTCAATATCTTCAAAGTGCAGAGCAGATTTTAATAGATGATGCAGCTTTTGTTCCTCTCCAGTTTCGTCAAAGAGCATGGTCTAGTGTTCCAAATTTAAAGGGTCTAAATACACCTTTTGTAGGACCAGAATGGGATGTAGCTTATTGCTATAAAGAATAAGAAAATTCCAAGAAATTTTAAATGGCTAAAATATAGTTCGCTATATTTTAGCTGTTTTAATAGTTTTATGTTTAGGAGGAATTTATGTTCAAATATGTGGTAAGAAGGTTTATTATTTCAATATTGACACTTTTTATACTTGCTACTGCAACGTTTTTTTTGGTTAGGATCCTTCCTGGTGATCCCTTTAGCAGCGAAAAGATAACACCAGAGGTAAAAAAGAACATGATGGAGTATTATGGATTTGATAAACCACTTTATGAGCAATATACGAGATATATAGGAAATCTATTAAAAGGGGATTTTGGCACTTCCCTTCAATATAATGGAAGACCTGTATCTAGGATTATCTCAGATACTTTTATTTATTCTGCAGATTTAGGTATTCGTGCTCTTATCTTTGGACTAGTGGTTGGGCTTTTATTAGGAATAAGCGCAGCCCTTAATTTAGGTAAGTCCTTTGATTTTCTTTGTATTTTTATCGCTATAATTGGAGTTTCCATACCAGATTTTATAATGGGACCTCTTTTGCAATATGGGTTTTCTACAAAATTGGGATGGTTTCCCCCTGCTCAATGGAAAGGTTTTGTATATACTGTATTGCCTACTTTAACTTTGAGTTTTTATACCTTGGCTTTAATAAGCAGAACTATGAGGTCTAGTATGCTTGAGATCATAAATCAAGATTATATAATGACAGCTAATGCAAAAGGGATATCTCCTTTTAAAATCATATCAAGCCATGAAGTAAGAAATGCAATTTTACCTATAGTAACTATATTAGGTCCTGTAACTGCAGCTGTACTAACTGGTACTTTTGTAGTTGAATCTGTATTTGCAGTTCCTGGTATGGGTAAATTTTACGTACTTGGTATACAGAACCTTGATTATACAATGGTTTTAGGAATGACAGTATTTTATGGTTTTTTTCTAGTTACAGCTAATTTTATTGTAGATATCATCTATGGATTTGTGGATCCGAGAATTAGAATTTCAGGAAAGTAGGGATGGATTTGTCAAATAATAACTTAACTTCAGATATAGCTCTTTGTGATGATTTATTTGAAAAGACTGATAGAGAAAAGAAAGAGCTCAATGTTATTGTGCGTCCAAGCCTCACATATTGGCAAGATGCATGGATTAGATTTAGAAAAAACAAGGTTGCAATGGTAAGTTTGATAATACTTTTGATATATGTTGTTTTAGCAATTATAGGTCCTCATTTAACTCCTTATGACTTTAAAACAAATAATGCTGCAGAGTCTGATGTTTTTCCAAATATGAAACATTGGTTTGGTACAGATCAGCTTGGAAGAGACTTATGGGCGAGAACTTGGATGGGAGCAAGGGTATCACTTTCTATAGGCTTTTTAGTAGCTACATTAAATTGCATAATAGGTATTTTTGTGGGAGGAATATCTGGTTATTTTGGTGGTAAGCTTGATATGCTCATCATGAGAATAATAGATGTGCTCTATGGGATACCTATGTTGATAGTTGCAATATTAGTAATGGTGGTGTTAGGAAGCGGAATACCTAGCCTAGTCATAGCTATGATAACTATAGGGTGGATAGGACCAGCTAGATTTGTTCGTGGACAGATTTTACAGATGAAAAATCAAGAATTTATTCAGGCAGCAAAAATCCTAGGTGCAAGCAGTATGAGAATTATATGGAGACATTTGATACCTAATATGCTTGGACTCTTAATCACAAATCTTACTATGGCAGTTCCAAATGCTATTTTTACTGAAGCATTTCTTAGTTATATAGGTCTTGGAATAAAATCTCCAGATTCAAGTTGGGGGCAGCTTGCAAAACAAGGTGCTCAAGTTTTTAGGGTTTATCCTTTTGAGCTTTTAATTCCTGCATTTTTTATTTGTACTACTATGCTATCTTTAAACTTATTAGGTGATGGCTTGAGAGATGCTTTAGATCCTAAGAGAAGAAGTACGTCTAAATAGGAGTTGATATAAATGGAAAACATCTTATCTGTTAAAGATTTACATGTGGATTTTGAAACATATGGAGGATATGTTCAAGCAGTTCGTGGAGTTTCCTTTGATGTAAAAGTTGGAGAATGTATTGCTGTTGTTGGGGAATCTGGCTGTGGTAAAAGTGTAACTGCAAAGGCTCTTATGAGGCTTATAAATACTCCTCCTGGTCATATTAAAAAAGGGGAAATTTTATTAAATGGAAATAATATAATGAAGTTAAATAAAAGAAAGATGAGAGAGATAAGAGGTAAGGAAATCAGCATGATTTTTCAAGATCCTATGACATCTTTAAATCCTACTATGAAGATTGGCAATCAAATAAAAGAGAATCTTGTAAGCCATGATAAGATAAAGGCAGAAGATATAAAAATGCGTTTAGTTAAGATGATGGAGCTTGTTGGTATAACGAACCCTGAAAAGAGGTTGACTCAGTATCCCCATGAATTTTCTGGAGGTATGAGGCAAAGGGTTATGATAGCGATGGCTATGATATGTAATCCTAAAATTCTAATAGCAGATGAACCTACTACTGCTTTAGATGTAACTATTCAAGCGCAGATTTTAAATCTAATGAAGGAGATAAAAGAGAAATTTAAAACTTCTATAATATTAATAACTCACGATATGGGTGTTGTAGCAAATATGGCTGATAGAATATTGGTATTTTATGCTGGTAAAATAGTAGAATCTGGAGAACCAGATGATATTTTTTATAACTCCAAGCATCCATACACCTCTGCACTTTTAAAGTCAATGCCTAGACTTGACTTAGATGAAAAGAGTGAACTTGCTGTAATTGAAGGAGTGCCCCCTGATCTATTTGCTCCACCAAAGGGATGTGCTTTTGCAACACGTTGTGGTTATTCCATGAAGATATGTGATTTAATGGAGCCCTCTCTTCTTGAAGTAAAGAAGGGACATTATTCTGCATGTTGGCTCACTCATGAAAAGGCAAAGAAAAGGATGGAGGTTTTATGATGGCATCTCCACTTATTGAAGTAAAAAATTTGAAAAAGTATTTTAATGTTGGAGCACGTTTAACATTAAAGGCTGTTGATGATGTGAATTTACAAATAAATCAAGGTGAAACACTTGGTCTTGTTGGAGAATCAGGGTGTGGTAAATCTACTCTAGGGAGGACTATAGTGAGGCTTTATGAACCTACTGAAGGAGAGATAATCTTTGATGGTGAAAATATAACGAAGGTTAACCGTAAAAAGTTTTCAAAAAATGCTCAGATGATCTTTCAAGATCCCTATGCTTCACTAGATTCTCGGATGACTGTATCTGATATAATTGGCGAAGGAATCGATATTCATAATCTTATGAGAGGAAAGGAAAGAGCGGAGAGGATTGGCAATTTGCTTCAGATTGTTGGGCTTTTGCGAGAACATGGAAATAGATTTCCTCATGAATTCTCAGGAGGACAGCGCCAGCGCATAGGTATAGCGCGTGCTCTTGCTATAGAACCAAAGTTTATAGTATGCGATGAGCCAATTTCAGCTCTTGATGTTTCCATACAAGCTCAAGTTGTGAATCTTCTTATGAAATTACAAAGTAATTTAGGAATAGCATATTTATTTATTGCTCACGATTTAAGCATGGTAAAACATATTTCTAATAATGTAGCTGTAATGTATTTAGGTAAAATAGTTGAAATGGCAGATAGCAGAGAATTATATAAAAATCCTCTTCATCCTTATACGAAAGCTCTGCTTTCTTCTATACCAATTCCAGATCCTATTGTGGAAAAAAATCGTAAGCAGATACCACTTGAGAAGGAAATTTCAAGTCCTATTAATCCTAAAGAAATATGCAGATTTAAAGAGAGATGCAGCTGTATAATTAAAAAATGTGAAAGTGAGCCACCAAAGCTTAAAGATGTAGGGAATGGGCATAAGGTAGCATGTCATTTAATTTAAATTCAATTTTAACCTATCATCAACAGATTATTATTAAAAACAAAATAGCAATTTATCCACTATCTGAAAAGGTTAGTGGTTTTTTGCGTAAGCTTATATAAAGTCTATTAATAAGCTTTGCTCCTTGAATAGTTCTTTTACTAAATTTATTGAGAAAAAATTAAAATAAGATTATACTTATATTGGTTATCAATTATAAATTGAAATTTTGTTTAGATTATTAGCTTATATATTTAAACTTGCATAAAAGAGAGGATTAAAAACATGATTTTTGAAGTATGTACAGGATCTTATGAGGATGTTTTGATAGCAAAAAAAGCAGGTGCAGATAGAGTAGAGTTAAATTCTGCTCTCTTTTTAGGAGGTCTTACCCCTTCCTTAGGAACATTTAAACTTATAAAAAAATATATAGATATTAAAGTTATGGTGATGATAAGACCAAGATCTTCTGGATTTTGTTATACTGATTATGAATATGGGTGTATGAAAGAAGATGCTAATATATTTATAGAAAATGGAGCAGATGGAATCGTATTTGGATTTTTAAAGAAAGATCAAAGTATTGATAAAAATAGAGTTGAGGAGTTTGTAAAGATTTCTAAAGGAAAAGATACAATTTTTCATAGAGCTTTTGATATTACAAAAGATCCAATTGGTGCTCTTTGTGATTTAATAGACTGTGGAGTTAAGCGAGTGCTGACTAGTGGACAAAAACCTTCTGCTTATGAGGGTATGGACCTCATAAAGGAGCTTGTTTTAAAAGCTTCTAACAGGATTGAAATTTTACCTGGTTCTGGTATTAATGAAAAAAATGCTAAAGAGATAGTAGAATATACAGGAGCATGCGAGATACATTTTTCTGCAAGAGAGTTAAAGCAAGACTCTATGATCTTAAATTCAAGGATTGATTTTGTAGATGTATCTTCTATAAAAGAAGATTTAATAAGTATTACATCTGAAGAAAAAATAAAAAATATAATGAGAAGTTTTAAATAATTTTATCTTGTGAGGTGTTAATTTGGAAAATATTTTATCAAATAAAAGAGTTAGAAATTTCATTTTTGAATGGATAATTCCAGTTTTAATAGCGATATTAGCATCTGTTTTAATAAACAGGTTTGTAGGGTTTCCCTTTAATGTTCCAACATCTTCTATGTATCCTGCAATAAAGGAAGGAGATTTTGGTATCGCAACTAGGGTATACAATGTAAACAACCTTAAAAGAGGGGATGTAGTCATTTTTAAATCAGAAGAATTAAATATGATCTTAGTTAAAAGGCTCATAGGTCTTCCTCATGATAAAATCGATATAAAAAATAATGGAGATATATATGTAAATGGAGAAAAATTAGATGAACCTTATGTTAAAAATCAAGAAGAAGGTCAAGATGGGCAATACGAAGTGCCAGAAGGGAAGTTTTTCTTTTTAGGTGATAACAGGTCTGATTCCTTAGATGCAAGGGCTTGGCAAGAAAAGTATATAGATAAAAAATTTATAGAAGGTAAAGCACAGTTTATATTATTCCCATTTAACAGAATATCCAAGTTATAACTATTAAAAACTTAATTAAATAAGAACTCTAGTAAGCCCAAATTTGGGCTTTTTTTTGATAAAATAATGGTTAGTAAAAAGATATTATAAAAAAAGAAATGTTGCTTATTATCAACCTTGCAACAATTCTTTAAAGTTATATTAAATATAATGTACTAATTTCTTAATGCGAAGCTCATTATAAATTATCTTTTAATTGCCCAAAATGGTATGAGTTGAAGTATAAACACAATTATGATTATTATGCTGAGTATATAGGTCAATACTTTAAGTGTTTTTTTCCTATTATTCTTATTCAAAAAAATTACTCCTCCTTAAGTTTAAATTCCTAAAAATATGATATAACAAAACTCACTAAATAGGAAGATATAAAGGGTATCATAATTTTGTTTCAGGTGACCAAAATAAGGTTTTGTTTATCAAGGTTACAAGCTGTTCCATTTCAAAGGGTTTCTTAATATTACCATGGAAAAGGGGCATTTTTGGGTTATCTAAAAACATACTTCCAGTTACTGCAATGATAGGTATGGTTTTTGAAGAAATGCAATTACTTTCTCGAATGCGTTTAGCAGTTTCTATACCTTCCATGATAGGCATTTCTATATCAAGTAGTATGATATCATATTTATGAGGAGTATTTAGGAAAAGTTCAAGTCCAGCTAATCCATTTTCTGCACAATCCACAGTCATTCCTAAATTTTCAAGGTAGATCTTTGTAGAATCTCTAAGAAAAGGGTTATCATCTACCATTAAGATTATGAGCTTACCATTCCTGATCTTAGTTTTCTCTAGTATTTCTACATATGGGAAACAGTTATACTCGTTGCTATCTTTTGCACAGATTTCTTCAGAATTTACAGAACTTTTATTGATAAATTTATGGAATACTTTATTGAAAAAGTTTTTAAGTAGCAATTACACCGCCTCCAAATTTTGGCTTTAATTTTATCTTTGAAATGCTGATGTAAGCTGTAAGCTCAAAGTCATAATATACTAATTGAGCAACGCAATTTTGATATTTGCTTAGAAATTGACGTGTATGGTGCAAGCCGATGCTTGACCTTGGTGTAATATGTGCACTGGCAGTGGATGAAATGCTCACATCTTCTTTTGTACTAAAGGAAATAACAATTAGTTTATTAGCATCTAACCTTTCTTCTATGGAAAATTCAATTTGTTTTTTAGGAGATTCTTTGGCAGTTTCAACAGCAGTGTCAAGTAAATTTTCTATGGCAGAGCATAAATCTGATGCATCTATATATAAGTCTTTTATATCACAATTAATGTTTATTCTAAAGCTGACATGTTCTTTTTCTGCTAATTTATGTTTATCTAGTAACAATGAGATAAGGGCAGCATTTTCTTCTAACTTTTTATTGAGGGTAGCACTATCATTAAGCCATACAGTAGTGGTTAAAAGAGATTTATGATATTGCATTAGTTTTTCCATATCCCCTATGGTTATATAACCGCCATAGGATTGAAGCATATTATTTAATTCATGTCTTAATTTATTAAAGCCATCTATGGTAATATTTTGATTTTTAATATGCATAGCTTTGTTCATAGTTTCAATTTTCAGACTTCTTATGTAATCCATTAGTAGGCCTATTATCAATGCAAGTACTAATATAATGAGCATTATAAATATGTACAAATTTTTGTTATTATTAGCATATATGGGATATAAAATCGAAAAAGCATATACTGATGATGTTTTTATAAAAAAAAATAAAATTTCTTTCTTAAATGATGGGTATTGAATATTATCAGTTAGCCTTATGGTAAAATTAGATTTTATTAAATATCGTTTTAATAAAATATATATGATTACATAAGCTATTGGAGTTATAATTTGTGATATAGTATCTAGCAAATAGTTCCAATGTTCTCCAGATTGAGGTAAAAAGATAAAACCGATTATGCGTTGAAATATCTTAATGACCATAATAAAGACATAAGCATTTGATATAAGGGTTATAGATCTATAAGGTGACAAAGTAAGAATTTTAACACCTAGGATAAAAAATAATATTGCAAATATAGGGTTAGGAATAGTCACTAAATTGTATATAAGTGGAGTAAAATCTAATTTTCCACCAAAGAAATATATTGCATATGTCCAAATATTATTCATTACTGTTCCTGTCAAAAAAATAAACAAAGCTTTGCGCTTAAAACTTACATTTTCACCATAAATAAGCAGGATAATATTTGTTGTCAAGGTATAAAAAATTATGGTCGTTATAAAGGAAACAAATATGAGAATAGCTTGCATAATTCCTGAATAAGCGAAATCAAAATCAAACATAGCTTATCTCCAAACTTTTAAATCTACTTTGTCTAGATAGATCTATAATTGTGAAATATTTACAATATAAATAATACACTTTTATAATAAGAAAATCAATTTTATATTTAGGAAATTTAAATTTTTAAAATTAATTTTGATAATGTTGCTTATTATTGTATTCATATGATATAATCTTAAACACAACATAAAACAAAATAAATATAGTAGAATACAACGGTAAATTGTAAAAAAAGGGATGATATTATGAATTCAGATATGGAAATCAGAGAACTTATGTGTGATATTGGAAGGCGTGTTTATCAGAATGGATTTGTAGCAGCAAATGATGGAAATTTTTCAGTTAAAATAAGTGAAAACGAATTTATATGCACACCTACTGGTATAAGCAAAGGTTTTATGAAGCCTCACATGCTTTGTAAGATAGATAAAGATGGAAATATATTAGAAAGAGAAGAAGATTATAGACCATCATCGGAGATTAAAATGCATCTTAAAATCTATGAAAAAAGAAAAGATGTAAACAGCATAGTACATGCACATCCACCTTATGCAACTGCCTTTGCAATAGCAGGTATGCCGCTTATGGACCCAATAATGCCAGAAGCAGTGATCGGCCTTGGAGGCGTCCCTCTTGCAGAATATGGAACACCTTCTACAGATGAGATTCCAGATGCTATTGAAAAGTATCTTGACTATTACGATGCTTTGCTCCTAGAAAATCATGGAGCTCTTACTTATAGCTATGATTTAATACATGCATATTATAAGATGGAATCTTTAGAGTACTATGCAAAGCTTCTATTCTTAACAAGACAACTAGGAGGAGCTAAGGTTTTAGGGGAAGAGCAGGTTGAAAAGCTATATGAAATAAGAAGGAGTATGAATCTTCCAGGAAATCATCCTGCAAATTTAAAAAAATAATTCATAAAGTAAAAAAATTATATAGGTAAGATATTATTTTTTTTAAAATATTCAAGCCATGTATCCTCATATTTGTCGCTTGCTATAATATTAAAAGCTGAAATATCTGCTATTTTTGCAAATGATATCTGGTTAAATTTGCTACTATCTATAGCTAATATTGATTTTGCAGCACAATTAATCATGGATTGTTTAACTTCTGCCTCTAATTCATTTGAGTCAGTTACTCCTTTTATTTTATCCATGCCTTTGCATGATATTATGGTTTTATCTACATTAAACTGTTTAAGCATATTATCTGCTGCCTTCCCTACAAGGGATAGAGAGGATTCTCTTAATAGTCCGCCTGTTGAAAATACCGTTATATTTTTACAATCTGATAATTCAAGCAATATTTCAACAGAGTTGGTTATAATGGTAAGCTTTTTCTTTTGTTTTAATTTTTTTGCAATTACAAAGGATGTAGAGGATGAGTCTAAAGTTAAGCTATCCCCATCTTGTATGATCTCGCAAATTTTTTTTGCAATAATAAGCTTTTCTTCTTTTTGAATTTGCTCTCTAATTTTAAAAGGAAGATCAGATTTTATGGTTTGATTTAAAATTGCGCCCCCGTAAATTTTTTGGACAAAACCTTCTTGTTCAAGTTTTTCTAAATCACGCCGTATGGTTTCTTCTGTAACATTATATTTTTCGCTTAAAATAGATACAGAAACGCTTTTATTTTTTTTTAAGATTTCTAAAATTTGATTTTTCCTCTCAATTGGCAGCATGAATATACCTCCTAGTATGATTTAAATTACTATTAGTATACACCTATAATAAAGGTTATAAAAGATGAGGAATAAAAACTGCTAAATAAAAAATTATATATTAAAAAATTGATTTATTTAAATAAATACTTAATGTAAAATAATACTATGACTATAGTTAAAGGGTTGATGTGTATGGAAACTCTCGTTAAAATGGAAAATATACAAAAAAGCTTTCCTGGAGTACATGCTCTTGATAATTGCAAATTTGATCTTGTAGCTGGAGAGGTCCATGCTCTTATGGGAGAAAACGGAGCAGGTAAATCTACACTTATGAAGATATTAACTGGTGTTTACACAAAAGATTCAGGTATAACTGAAATAAAAGGTGTAGCTGTAAACATTGCAAATCCAAAGCATGCAAAGGAATTAGGTATAAGCATAATACATCAAGAGCTAAACCTGTGTCAGCATTTAACAGTTGCTCAAAATATATTCATAGGCCGTGAGTTAAAGGATAAGACAGGTATTATAATTGATGAAAAAAAGATGAATCAAAAAGCTCAGGAGTTTCTTGATATGCTAAAAGTAGATATTGCGCCAGATGAAAAGGTTTTATCTTTAACTGTTGCAAAGGAACAGATGATTGAGATTGTGAAGAGCATTTCATATAATGCGGAAGTTTTGATAATGGACGAGCCAACTTCTTCTTTGACTACATCAGAGATCGATAAACTCTTTGAGATAATAGAGTATTTAAAGAAGAAAAATGTTGGCATAGTGTATATATCTCATCGTATGGATGAGATAATGCGAATAGCAGATAGGATCACTGTGATGAGGGATGGCCAGTATATAAACACAGTTAAAGCAAAGGATACTAATATAAACGAAATAATAAAGATGATGATAGGCAGGGAGCTAAAGGGAGATCTAAGACCAGAAGGTTTTACGCGCTCTAATGAAGTAGTGTTTGAGGTTAAGAATTTAAACCGAAAAAATATCATAAAGAATGTAAGCTTTAACCTTAAGAAGGGTGAGGTGCTTGGATTTGCAGGACTTATGGGAGCTGGAAGGACAGAGGTTGCAAGAGCTATATTTGGGGCAGATAAGAAGGATTCTGGCGAAATTTATATAAAGGGCAAAAAGGTTGATATCGATTCTCCAAAAGATGCAGTAAAACATGGTATAGGTTATTTATCTGAAGACAGAAAGAAATTTGGACTTGCTTTAGGTCTTGATGTAGTGAATAATAGCGTCCTTGCATCTTATGAAAAGTTTATTTCAAAACTTGGGATAATTCAAGATAAAAAGTGCAATGAGAGCGCATCTGTTATGGTGAAAAAGCTTGGAACAAAGACACCCTCTTTAGTGCAGAAGGTTAAAAACCTCTCAGGAGGAAATCAACAAAAGGTTATAATAGGTAAATGGCTTATACGGGATTGTGATATATTAATTTTTGATGAACCTACAAGAGGTATAGATGTTGGAGCAAAGAGTGAGATATATAAATTGATAAAGGATTTAGCTGACTCTGGAAGATCTGTCATAGTGATATCTTCAGAGCTTCCTGAGATTTTAAGATTAAGCCATAGAATTTATGTTATGTGCGAGGGAGCAATTACAGGAGAGATTATGTCAGAGGATGCAAATCAGGAGAATATCATGACATATGCCACAATGCGGGGCGACATTGCAAAGTGAAGGAGGATAATATTATGAATGTAAAATTTTTAAAAGGTGGGGCACTTCAAAAAGTTTTTGCTTTTGTAGGTCTCATTGTGATCTTTATCATGTTTTCATTGATGTCCAAAAGCTTTTTAACACCTTCAAATATTATTACAATTTTATTATCCAGTGCATCCATGGGTATAGTTGCTGTGGGTGTGACCTTTGTAATAATCACAGGTGGCATTGATTTGTCTATTGGTGTAACTCCCACTTTTTCTGCAGTTATATTTGGTACATGTTTGCAGGTTTTTAAGTTACCTTTGTTTTTATCCATTATAATTGGACTTATGGCAGGAGCACTTTGCGGTTGTATCATAGGCACTTTAATTTCTAAATTTAAACTACCTCCATTTATAGCATCCTTAGGTCTTATGATGGTGGCAAGAGGGCTTTCTCTTGTTATATCAGATGTTAAGCCTATATATTTTGATACAAATACTCAAAAAGCATTTACGGAGTTTGCTCTTAGCACCAAGATATCTAAAGTCGTAGGACTTGAAATTCCTAATTTTGTACTTATTTTTTTTATTGTAGCTATTATAGCGAGCTTTTTGCTTAATAAAACGTCTTTTGGAAGATATACTTATGCTATAGGAAGCAATGAGGAAGCCACAAGGCTTTCGGGGGTAAATACTGATAAATGGAAAATATTAATATATGCATTTTGCGGATTTATATGTGCTATAGCAGGGCTCTTAGTAGCATCAAGGCTTACATCTGTTCAACCCCAACAAGGAGCAGGTGATGAATTAAATGCTATTGCCGCTGCGGTTATTGGAGGCACATCTCTTAGTGGAGGAGAAGGAAATATAACTGGTACTGTAATTGGAACACTGATTATGAATGTCTTATTAAATGGTCTTCGCATGAACAATGTGCCTCAAGAATGGCAATTTGTATTTACAGGAATTATAGTATTGTTCGCTGTTCTTGTGGATATTGCAAGAAGAAGAAAAGATGGATAGGCTAGCTTTACTTTTAAATAGGCTTATAAAATTTAGGAGGATTAATATGAAAATAAAAAAATTATTATCTGTTTCTTTATTATCTATTATGCTTTCAGCTACTTTTTTTGGTTGTGCACAGGATAGTGGTTCAAGTACTACATCTACTACATCACAAGGAGCATCAGCACCTAGTGAAATATACATTCCTTTGATATCGAAAGGATTTCAGCATCAATTTTGGCAAGCAGTTAAATTAGGTTCTGAGAATGCAGGAAAGGACCTTGGGGTTAAGATAAACTTTGTAGGACCAGAATCTGAAACAGAGGTTCAAAAGCAAATCGATATGTTTACAGCAGAGCTTGGCAAAAATCCACAAGCGGTTTGTTTTGCAGCACTTGATACTAAAGCTGCCACAAATCTATTGCAACAATGTAAGGATAAAGGAATACCTGTTGTAGGATTTGACTCAGGCGTTGACAGTGATATTCCAGTTTCAACAGTTGCAACTGACAGTAAAAATGCAGCTGCAGCTGCAGCTGATAAGATGGCAGAAGCTATAGGTAAAAAAGGAAATATAGCTATTGTGAGCCACTCAGATACATCAAAAACAGGAATAGATAGAAGAGATGGTTTTAAAGAGAGAATTGAAAGTGAGTATCCTGATATTAAAATAGTTGCTATCCAAAATGGTGATGGAGATCATCAAAAATCAGCTGATATAGCAAAGACAATAATAGCTCAAAATCCTGACATCAAAGGTATATTTGGAACAAATGAAGGTTCTGCAGTTGGTGCATACAATGGAACAAAGGAAGCAGGAATGCTAGGTAAGATCGTTTTAATAGGTTTCGACTCATCAAAGACACTTAAAGATGGAGTTAGATCTGGTGAGATCTATGGCGCCATTTCTCAAGATCCTGTAGGTATGGGATATAAAGCTGTAGAAACAGCTTATAAAGCATATAAGGGTGAAAAAGTTGAGAGCTTTGTTGACACTGGATACAAATGGTATGATAAAACCAACGTAGATAGTGAAGAAATGAAACCATTGCTTTATGATTAATAGATAGATTAGAATATAAGTTAAAGCAGCTATAAATATAATTTGTAGCTGCTTTAAAAAATAATAGGAGGAAAAATATGAATAAATCATTACCTAAAATAGGTATAAGACCTACAATAGATGGCAGACGAGGAGCAAGAGAATCTCTTGAAAATCAAACCATGAATATGGCGAAGATGGCAGCAGATCTCATTACAAATAATTTAAGACATGCAAGTGGAGAGCCTGTGAAATGCATTATAGCAGAGACTACAATAGGTGGTGTTGCAGAAGCTGCTAGATGTGCAGATTTATTTTCAAAAGAAAATGTGTGTGCAACTTTAACTGTGACACCTTGTTGGTGTTATGGTACAGAGACTATGGATACAGATCCTTTGATGCCAAAGGCTGTTTGGGGTTTTAACGGTACAGAAAGACCAGGAGCTGTGTATCTTGCAGCAGTTATGGCAGCTCATGCTCAAAGAGGTCTTCCTGCATTTAGCATATATGGTCATGAGGTTCAAAATGCGGATGAAAAAACCATACCAGAGGATGTAAAAGAGAAGATATTGAGATTTGCTAAAGCAGCTATAACTGTAGGAATGATAAAAGGTAAGTCTTATTTAAGTATAGGTTCTGTTTCCATGGGAATTATGGGTTCATTTTTAGATTTTAGCTTTTATCAAAAATATCTGGGCATGAGGGCAGAATGGTGCGACATGTCAGAGATAACAAGGAGAATTGAAGAAAAGATTTATGATGAAGAAGAATATGAAAAAGCTCTAAAATGGACAAAAGAGAATTGTAAAGAGGGCATAGATAGGAATAAAGATAAGCAATCTACAGACAAAAAGGAAGCATCTTGGGAATATTGCGTAAAGATGACTTTAATATGCAGAGATATGATGGTTGGAAATCCTAAATTAAAAGAATTAGGATTTTATGAAGAGGCTCTTGGAAGAAATGCCATAGCAGCAGGATTTCAAGGTCAGAGGATGTGGACAGATCATTCTCCTAATGCAGATTTTACAGAATCCATATTAAATTCAAGTTTTGATTGGAATGGAATTAGAGAAGCTTTTGTATTTGCTACAGAAAATGATAATTTAAATGGGCTTGCAATGCTGTTTTCTCATCTTTTAAATCAAAGACCTTCTGTGTTTGCTGATGTGCGCACATATTGGAGCAAAGACGCTGTTGAAAAGGTTACAAGCTGGAACCCTTCTGGAAAATCAGAAAATGGGTTTATGCATCTTATAAACTCTGGTGCAGCTTCCTTAGATGGAGCAGGTAGGATGCAGAATGAAGCTAAAGAGAATGTTATGAAGCCATTTTGGGAAGTTACTGAGAATGATGTTAAGGAAACTTTAGAGGCTACTACATGGTGTCCTGCTAATTTAGAATATTTTAGAGGGGGCGGATTTTCTTCATGCTTTGAAACAAGCTGCGAAATGCCTGTAACAATGGCAAGAATAAACCTCATAGATGGATTAGGACCTGTTATGCAGATTGCTGAAGGATATACCTTAAAGCTTCCAGATGAGGTGTCAAGAAAACTTTGGGATAGAACAGATCCAGGCTGGCCATCTACATGGTTTGCACCAGCTTTGACAGGAGAGGGTGCATTTAAGGATGTTTATTCAGTTATGGCAAATTGGGGAGCAAATCATGGTGCATTTAGCTATGGACATATTGGTGCAGATTTGATAACCCTTGCCTCTATGCTTAGAATACCTGTATCAATGCACAATGTTTCTTTAGATAAAGTATTTAGACCTCATGCATGGGCAGCTTTTGGAACTTTTGATTTAGAAGGGGCAGATTATAGAGCATGTGAAAATTTTGGACCTTTATATGGAAAGAAGTAGGTGATCTTGTGTTAAAAGGGATACCTTCTATACTATCTCCAGAGCTTTTAAAGATACTTATGGAAATGGGTCATGGAGATGAAATTGTCATAGCAGATGGAAATTTTCCATCTGCATCCATGGCTAAAAGATTAGTGCGTTGTGATGGTCATTCTGTACCAGACCTTTTATGCGCAATATTAAAACTCTTTCCCTTAGATACGTATGTAAAAGAGCCTGTTGCTTTGATGCAGGTTGTTGAAGGTGATGATACCATACCAGTGATATGGGATGAGTTTAAAAAGATAATAGATGAAAATGAGCCTAGTGATATAGAGCATATGGAGAGATTCCAGTTTTATGAGAGGTCAAAGAATGCATATGCTATTATTGCAACAGGAGAAAAAGCTCTTTATGCTAATGTAATATTAAAAAAAGGTGTAGTAAAGTAGGGGATGACTATGAGTTGTAATTGTCTTGCACTTGATTTTGGTGCATCAAGCGGAAGGATTATGCTTGGAAAGTATGATGGTGAAAGAATAGATCTTTTAGAAATTCATAGATTTCCTAATGAACCTGTGGTTTTGCATAAAAGGGTATATTGGGACTTTCTTAGGCTTATGCACGAGGTGAAAATAGGATTAAAAAAAGCTTCTAATTTAAATATAAAGATTCATGGAATTGGCGTTACCACCTGGGGAGTTGATTATGGATTTTTAGATAAAAGCGGAAACCTTATGCAAAATCCAATTCATTATAGAGATAATCGCACATATGGAATTCTAGAGAAGATTGAAGAATTTGCATCTAAAGAAGATATCTATAAGTCAACAGGGATTCAGTATATGAATTTAAATACATTGTATCAATTGATATCAGATAAAGAGATTAGATATGATATCTATGAAAAAGCAGAAAACTTTCTTATGATGCCAGATTTATTTAATTATTTTCTATGCAAAATAAAGAAGAATGAATATACTGAAGCTACTACATCTCAGCTCTTAGACCCTCATACAAAGAACTGGGATTATGAGCTTATGGATAGACTAAAAATAAGAAAAGATATGTTTTGTGAAATAGTGATGCCAGCTACTGTTATTGGGAAATTAACAGATGAATTAGAAGAAGAAACAGGGCTTTATGATGTAAATGTAATCTCTGTAGCAGGGCACGATACAGCATCTGCTGTAGCAGGAGCTCCTATTGATGATGAAAATTCTGCATTTTTAAGCAGTGGCACATGGTCTTTAATTGGAAAGGAATTAAAGGAAGCTATTATTTCAGATGAAGCCATGGAAAGCGGATTTACTAATGAAGGAGGAGCAGAGGGAACTATTACTTATTTAAAGAATATAACAGGTCTTTGGATTCTCCAGCAGCTTAAAAAGCAGTGGGAGGCTTTAGGAGAAGATGTTACATTCCAAAGTATAATAGAGGCTTCAAGATGTGAAATAGATAAGGGATTTTCCATCGACCCAAATTCTGAAGAATTTTCCTTTCCTAAGGATATGGGAGAAGCAATTTCTAATCATTGTGAAAAAAAAGGTCAAGGAAAGCCTAAAACATTAGGTGAGCTTGCTTCTGCAGTATATAATGGTCTTGCATCTCAATATAAAACTGCTGTTTTAGATTTAGAAAAAACCACAAAGACTAAGATAAATACCATAAATATGGTAGGTGGTGGAGTCCAAGATGAGCTTCTTTG
>JAVBPQ010000018.1:0-11834 GCA_031549525.1 Clostridiaceae bacterium
TCGTCCTCCTAACTAGGCTCTTCTTCCTCAACAGGTTCATCTTCATCAACAGGTTCATCTTCGTCAAGAGGTTCATCTTCATCAACAGGTTCATCTTCGTCAATCGGTTCTTCTTCATCTACAGGTTCATCTTCGTCAATAGGCTCTTCCTCATAAATAGGTTCTTCTTCATCAACATCCTCTGATTCAAGAACAGTTACAGTGATAGTTTTTTCAACTTCATTACCATTTTCACCTGTAACAGTATATGTAATAGGGTATTTTCCTACTTCAGCAGTATCCACTTCGCCTTCAACTAAAATAGAATCAGTAAGATCTTCTCCATCACCACCATCATCAATAGCTTCAACATTTTGCATTGGATCAAAGTCATCACCAACTAATATTGTAACATCCTCTACATAGATAGCAGCATCTGTAACTTCCTCTTCGTCTTGAGCATATACATTAGTTGCAACTCCAACTACAGCTGTCATCATCATTAAAAGTGTCATGATTTTTGCAATGGTAACATTAAATAAATTTTTTTTCTTTTTCATCTTTACCTCCTAAATTTTAGGTTGTTTTTTATGATAAAATTTTATATTATTATACCAATTTTTCTTCATAAATTCTACAAAAAAGTAAAATTAATCGTAATAATGCAATAATTGATATAAATTAAAAAAAGCTCTACAGGATTAAAAATCCTAGTAAAGCTTTCTTAATTTGGTTTATTTTGCACTTAAAGCTGCCATAGTTATATAATTATATGGTTTATTAAAGTGAGGAAGGAAGAAAATGTCCAAAAGTTTTAATTTATCAATAGTAACTTTTTCTTGTATTGCAAGTGAGAACATGTGAATTCCCATAGACATATCATATTTAGATGCCATTTGAGCACCAAGGATGACTCTAGATTTTTTATCATAAACTATTCTTATTTTAACTTTATCGTTTCCTGATTCAATAAATTCAGGTCTTTGATAATCTTCATAATCTACATATTCTGCATCTATTCCAAGAGATTTTGCTTTATGCAAAGACATTCCTGTTGATACCATCTTATAATCATAAATGCATATACCATTTGAGCCTTGAACTCCCATGGTTTCAACAGGAATACCGCATATATTATATGCTGCTATAAGACCTGATCTTACCGCATTTGTTGCAAGTGCAATATAATTTGAAGCATTTATGGAATTGTCAAAAACAGTTGCACAATCTCCAATAGCATAGACATCTTTTATACTTGTTTCTTGACGTTTATTTACTAAATATGCTCCATTTCTAAAAAGCTCTAACTTATCTTTCCCAAGGATGTTATTTGGTCTAAATCCTATGCATAGTATTACCATATCTGCAGGATATTCATTTTTATCGGTTAAAACTGATTGAACTTTTTTATCACCTTTTATCTCAAGAAGGCGCTCGCCATATGAAAGGTTTATTCCGTTATCCTTTAAATTTTCATCCATAGCAAGTGAAAATGGTTTATCATAATAATTTGCAAGGCAAGTCTCTGCTACATCTATCATGGTTACATTTTTACCATGTCTTTGAAATGCTTCTGCAAGTTCAACTCCTATATATCCTGCACCAACTACTATTATATTCTTAAGATCAGGATTCTGTAATTTTTCAATAACTTCCTGTGCATTTTGATATAATTTAACAAGCTGAACATTTTCAAGATCTTTACCCTTTACATCAGGAATAATTGGCAATGAGCCTGTTGCAAGGATTAATTTATCATAGCATTCTGAAATATTTTCACCATTCTTTGATTTAACATTTACCTTTTTATTTTCAAAATCCACGCTTTCAACCTTAGCTTCCATAGTAACTTTAGCACCAGCATCTTCTAATAATTTCTTATTTGAATAGAATAGACCATCTGATTTGCTTATTTGATTGCCAATCCAAAGAGCCATTCCACATCCTAAAAAGCTTATATTAGAATTTGCATCAAATACAACCACCTCATTTTCTGGACAGTTACTTAAAATTGTATTTATCGCAGCAGTACCTGCATGATTTGCTCCAACTACTATAACTTTACTCATAAGTATTTACTCCTTTTAAATAATTTAAATTTGTTAATTTATAATCAAATTATATATCAAAATTAATGGAGTGTAAATATCAATAGATAATCATTTTTTATTAATTTATAAAATCTATTACTATCCATTAAATATAAACTATAAATTTAATTAAAATTTTTTTATTTATAGTATTAACCTGATTTTATTAATTTATAAATAATAATGAATTCTGCTTAATTTGAAAAGTATTTTTATTTTAGTTTAAATTAATTGTTTTTTTATTGTAAAATTAAATGCTATAATTATATCACTAGATATGAATCATTTCTCGAAAATTTCTCTATATAAAGCACATAGAAAATTGAATAAAAAGGAGTGATAAGTTTACTTTAATTTATGTGCTGCAATCTACAATTAAAATATTATATTTATATTTAAAAAGTGGAGGTATTTTTATGGAGGGTAAAAGTAAATTTTTAAAAGCGTTTTCTTTAGCAATTAGCTCTTTGTTCTTATTTACTACCATATGTTCAGCAGCAACTGTTTCACAAACAAAAGAGCAAAGGCTTAAATCCTATGATGAATTGAAAGAAATTTATATGAACGTTGTTGGAAAAGGTAACGATTATTCAGAATATGATGATGTGATTGTTGAAGATGCAATGGAAGAGTCTGTAGCTGTCTCTGCCCCTGCTCCTGCAGCTGCAAGATCAGCAAATACTACTTCTGCTGCTACTTCTGGAGCTGTGTCCAGTACTAATGTGCAAGTACAAGGTGTTGATGAAGGGGACATTGTAAAAAATGATGGAAACTATATATATACTGTTAAAAGCGTATATGAAGGATACAGTAATTATAGTATTGTAAACATCATAAGTACATATAGAACTGGAAATATGAGAGTTGTTGGTTCTCTTAAAGTTGAAGGTAGTTGTCACGAAATGTATTTAAATGGAACTAAACTTGTGCTTATTACACATCCTCAAGATGTGTATTTAGATTTAAATACAAATAAACATATAACAATTCAAGATTATAATAAATTGTCTACTGAATATAACAAAAATTATCTAACAAATACAGGAGCGATGAACATCGCATTTGAAAAGAGATTTCAGTATAAAACAAGGACAGCAGCCTTGGTTTATGACGTTGGAAATCCAGCAAAACCAAGATACGAAAGGCGTGTAATGCAAGATGGAGATTATTTGTCATCTAGGATGATAGGAGATCAGCTATATATGGTGACAAATAGATATAATTATTCCTGGTTTAGATACGAAAATGCAAGTGATATCAATGTTTATTCTATTATCCCTCTTGTAAGAGATAGTTTGGTTTCTGGAGATCCTTATAAGATGCTTGAACCAAGATATATCTGTATATTGCCTGATTTAGGAAGTTATAATTTTGCTGTTGTGAGCGGATTTAATATAAAGAAGAATACAGCAGTTACAACAGAGGCTTGTTTAGGCGGTGGTTCTAATATATACGCATCCCTCAGTTCGTTATATGTTACAAACAATGACTATAGTTACTATAGGAATTTAGGTTCTGTAAGCAAAACTAGTATAATCAAATATACTCTGTCAAATGGAGTACCAAAGGTAAGTGCGGTAGGAAGCGTTCCTGGAAACATTTTAAATCAGTTTTCTTGTGATGAGTATAATAATAACTTTAGGATAGCTACAACAACAGACACTTGGAGTTCATCAGGGTCAAGGAATAATGTATATGTACTGAACTCTTCTCTAAATATCATTGGAAAAATAGAGAATTTAGCACCTGGTGAGAGAATTTATTCTGTAAGGTTTATGGACAAAAAAGGATATGTAGTAACCTTTAGACAAGTAGATCCTCTCTTTGCGCTTGACCTATCTAATCCTACAAACCCAAGAGTTACAGGACAGTTAAAGATACCAGGCTTTAGCAACTACTTACATCCATATTCAGAAAATATATTGATTGGAATAGGGAATACAACCACAGAGACAGACTATGGTGCAACTTTGACAGATGGATTAAAATTATCTTTATTTGATGTTTCAAATCCATTTAATCCTAAGGAAATACAAAACTTTATTTTAGGCTCAAGAGGAACAAGCTCAGAAGTCTTATATAATCATAAAGCATTGATGTTCTCTCGTGAAAAGAACATAATGGGATTCCCTGTACAGCTTTATGAGAGGAAGGCAGGATCATCTTCCACAGATTATGGAAATTTAACATACAATGGGTACTATGTGTTTAAAATAGATGTTAATAAAGGATTTAGTGTTCTTGGAAGGCTCACACATTTAAGTGGACCTATAGATCCAAAAAATCCATGGAAGAATGAATATGTTGGACTTGATATAAAGCGTGGTATATTTGTTGATAATACGCTTTATACTGTTTCAGAAAAATTCGTACAAGCAAATTCCTTAAGTGATTTTAAGGCTATAAAGCAAGTAAAACTTGCAAATTAAAATAAAAAACTGTAAAATAAAATAAAAAATCCTCTGTTCAAATGGACAGGGGATTTTGTCCATTGACTTAATTTTAGAATTAAGTTATATTATCAGTAAAATATATTATAAAGGCTAAAAATTTTTAGAAAGATTTGTAATCGGTTTTAATTGATTCTATCCTCATTTTAATAGAAAAGGAAAATAAGCTTATGGAAGATAAAATTTTTAGTGTAGGTATTGATATTGGAACATCCACCACACAGATAATTTTTAGTAAAATCACTATAGAAAATAGAGCAAGTGTAACATCAATACCAAAAATATCAATAACAGATAAGGAAATAATCTACCAAAGTAATCTATATGAAACTCCCCTAATAACTCAGAATATCATAAATGAAAATGCAGTAAAGGATATCATATTGAAAGAATATGAAAAAGCTTCATTTAAACCTAAAGATTTAGCAACAGGTGCAGTTATAATAACAGGTGAAACAGCAAGAAAAGAGAATGCACAAAATGTATTAAATGTAATTTCAGATCTTGCTGGTGATTTTGTAGTGGCAACAGCAGGATATGAAATAGAAGGAATTATTGCTGCTAAAGGTTCAGGAACAGCAGCTTTATCTAAGAAAAATCCCAGTATCATTGCAAATCTAGATATTGGTGGAGGAACGACGAATATAGCAGTCTTTCATATGGGAAATTCTATAGCGACTAGTTGTCTTGATATAGGAGGCAGATTGATACGCTTTGATGAGAAAAGAAGGGTTACATATATATCCCCTAAAGTGATTAAGCTTTGCGAAAATAATGGCATTTCATTGAATATTTTAGAAACTCCATCCTATGAAAAAATATATAATATATGCCTTATAATGGCAAACATATTGATGCAAGTTATAAATATGAATATTTATGATAAAAGAGATGCAGAATTGCTATTAGCTGACCATCCTTTAAATTTTCATGAAAATGTATGTGATAAAATTCAATTTATCACTTTTTCTGGTGGTGTTGGAGACTTTATATATAATGATACTAAAGAGGACTATCCATATGGTGATATTGGAGTTATCCTTGCAAGAGCTATAAAAGAAGTATTAGTGACAAAAGACAACACTGTTTTAAAACCAAAAGAGACCATACGAGCTACTGTAATAGGAGCAGGGATGTATTCTACAGAGATCTCTGGAAGCACCATTGTATATACAAAAAATTTATTTCCAATAAGGAATGTTCCAATCATCAAGCTTAAGCCTCATGAAGAATTACTTTCAAAGGAAGAATTCAGTGCAAAGCTTAGGTTTATTTTGCAAAATTATGATGCTTTAAATGGTGAGAACTTAGTGGCTTTATCGCTAAAAGGGGAGCAGAATGTTAAATTTAATAGTATTAAAGCTTATGTTGATAGAATTATACTTGCAATGGAACCTATTATAAAGTCAGAAAACCCTCTCATAATTATCCTTGAAAATGACATGGGCATGGTACTTGGTCAAGCTCTTATGTTAAGATTAGGTAAAAAAGATATCGTCTGTCTAGATTCAATAAATACTGAGCTAGGTGATTACATCGATATTGGTAAACCTCTTATGAATGGACGAGTATTACCTGTGGTTGTAAAGACACTGATGTTTAGGTAATTTTAATAATAAATAAGGAGGGAAAATATGAAGTTTAAAACAATTTTAAATGGAAAAGTTTATGAATTTAAAAATATTGTAGATGTTCTTGCAAAAGCAAATGAACCTAAATCTGCAGATCGCTTTCAAGGTATTGCAGCAGAGACTGTCTCTGAGAGAATTGCAGCTAAAGTAGTTTTAGCCAATATGACAATTAAGGATTTAACAGAAAATCCTTCTATACCTTATGAGAAAGATGAAGTCACAAGAGTCATTATTGATGGATTAAATACGACTATTTACAATAAAATTAAACATATGACCATTGGCGAACTTAGAAATTTTATTTTAGATCATAAGACATCTAATTTAGATATTACTAGAATATCAAAGGGTCTTACCGCTGAGGTTATTGCAGCAGTTGCTAAGATAATGTCTGCAATGGATTTAGTGTATGGAGCAAGAAAAATAAGGGTTGTAACTAAATGCAACACAGAAATAGGAAAAGAAGGTACATTATCTTTTAGATGCCAAACTAATAGCTCCACAGATGATGTTGAAAGCATTGTTATGGGGCTTATGGAAGGGGTCACTTATGGATGTGGTGACGCATGTTTTGGTATTAATCCAGTTGAGGATACAGTAGAAAATACAATTCGCATTGCAAATGGAATCTATGAGTTTATGGATAAATTTAAAATCCCTACGCAAGTAACTGTACTGTCACATATTACAACTCAAATGAAGAGTGTTGAAAAAGGAGCCCCTCTTTCTATGTTCTTTCAAAGTATTGCAGGAACAGAGGGTGCAAATGATAACTTTGGAGTAAATAAGAAAATACTTGATGAAGCATATGAATTGATTAAGCATAAAGGAATTTCTGCAGGTCCTAATTTGATGTATTTTGAAACAGGACAAGGCTCTGAGGTTTCTATAGGATCTGACATGGGAGTAGATGAGATGACACTTGAAGCTCGTACTTATGGCTTTGCTAGAAATTTTGCGCCATTTTTAGTAAATAATGTATCAGGCTTTATAGGTCCTGAAACCTTATATGATGGAAAGGAAATGATAAGAGCAAATCTTGAAGATCACTTTATGGGAAAACTCACTGGTCTTCCTATGGGTATGGCTCCTTGTTATACAAATCATACATCTATAAATCAGGATGATCAGGAAATGGCCACAATGCTTTTGACTATGGCTGGGGCTAACTATTATATGGGAGTTCCAGGCGGAGATGATGTAATGCTTAGCTATCAAGATACAAGTTTTCACGATGATGCAACGCTTAGAGAACTTCTTAATTTAAAGCCTGCTCATGAGTTTCATATGTGGATGATTAAACATGGTTTAATGGATGAATGTGGTAAATTAACAGAGATTGCAGGAGATGGTTCTTACTTTCTTAGAAAGTTGCAAGGAGGCGTACTATGATTTCTGATAATGAATTAAAAAATATTATTGAAAAGATTGTATTTGAAGTGCTTAAAACAAATAAAGATGAGAAAAAACAAGAAGATTCTACAAATAAAGCTGATGAAGGATTTGTTCCTGATATTTCAGAAAAGGACTTAAAAGAACAATTTAATATTCCTGATGCTTTTAATGCTGATGAGTATTTAAGAGTTAAATCTAGAACTTCAGCAAGGCTAGGAGTTTGGCGCGCAGGTCCTAGATATTTAACTGATACATTGCTTCGCTTTAGAGCAGATCATGCTGCAGCTATGGATACTGTCTTTACGGATGTTACTGATGAATTTTTAAAAGAAGCAGGTTTATTTTCTGTATCAACAGTTTGCAAATCAAGAGAGGAATTTTTAACAAGGCCAGATTTAGGAAGATTGTTTTCTAAAGAGGTTATAGATGAGATAAAATCTAAATGTAAGCACAACCCAACAGTACAAGTATATGTTTCTGATGGTTTGTCAAGTTCTGCAATAACAGCTCAAACAAAAGATATCTTGCCTTCCTTGCTCCAAGGTTTAAGTGCTTATGGGCATGATGTAGGGACACCTTTTTTTGTAAAATATGGTCGTGTTGGAGCTATGGATGCAATTACTGAGGCTTTAGGGTCAACAGTGACGATTGTTTTAATTGGAGAAAGACCAGGGCTTGCCACAAGTGAGTCAATGAGTGCATATATGAGCTATAAAGGATTTGTAGGAATGAAAGAAGCAGATCGCACGGTTGTTTCAAATATTCATTCAGATGGAATATCAGCTGCAGAAGCAGGAGCACATATTGCACACATTGTAAATGAGATGATTAAACAAAAAACCGCTGGTTTAAACTTAAAAATATAATAAGTGTATTAATTTTAAGCTATGAGAATTATTCTTTTTGTTTAAATAAAGAATCAATTTGACTTAAAAAAATCCTCTTTTAGTTAAAACCCAAAAGAGGGTTTTTCATATGACTTCGCCTATAATCAGGCCATGATTGCTGATTCCAAGTATGCTCTTTTCTCTGCATGTCATGGAATGATAATCACACCATACCTTAAACTCTTCTTCATTTAAACTATCGATTTTATCTGAAATAAGAGGTGATATGCCATCTGATGCAATATGATCTAAGATTTTTAAATTAAATTTGTGAAAATAATCTTCCATATCATCTGGAGTAGATAGATAAGCGTCAGTCCAAAAAGAATTTAGATCATCATGAGTTATAGTCCCTGTTTCGACCAATTGTTTAGCAAGGGTTAAATTTATAAATTTGCTCTTATTTGATACAAGCCGTGGAAATATAAAAAATCTGTTTATATATGAAACTACAAGTATACCATGCTTTTTTAATACTCGAATGCATTCAGAAAGGCACTTATTTCGCATATTTACATCAGTAAGATGATACATTGGACCCATGCATAATACTATATCAAAAGCTGAATCTTTATATGCACTTAAATCAGTTGCATCAGAAACTTTTGCTGATAGTTTAATGGATTTATTTTTAGCCTCTTTTTCTATATATTCGATATGCTTTGGAGTTATATCTATAGCTATTACATCATGATTTTTTTTAGCAAAATAAAATGAATATATTCCAGTACCTGCTCCACAATCTAAGATCTTTGAATTATCAGGTATTACTTTATCTAGGGCTTTGACATTGGTTAAAAACTCAATCTTTCTTGCATTGTTTGTAGTTAAGCGATCTTCTTCGCTATAATTTTCGTATTGTTTAATTATGTGCTCCATATCTTTACCTTCTTTAAAAATAAGATTTTAAATTATGATAGCAAAATTGAATTAAAAGATCAATATAAGAGGTGTTTTAAATTTATCCTCTTATTTTTTTGTTTTTTAAAATTAATTGTTAATTTTTTTTTTATTTTTAAGATAATTAAACATTTATTAAGTCAAAATTAACTATTATCAACTAATATGAGCTTATATGTATAATTTTTGAAATATTATACTGGAAATATTATACTACAAAAATCTATTTACATTTTTTTTAAGTTTGATAAAATATAATTAAAAATAAATAAAAAATATATAAACAATATATTTATTTATTTTAAAATTTTTATAAAAAAAAGAAATGTTAGACTTTAGTTGATATATGAGACTCATATCTAATATGTACTTTTATGCTTTCATTTACACATTAAATCAGATGGAAGGAGAAAATGGTGGTTAAGATGAAGAGCAATTTAAAGAAATTTTTTGGTAAATTTCTTGTTTTTACTATAATTATTGGAATATTATCACAAGGATACATTACAGAAGTTAAAGCTGCAATAGATGCAAACCATAAATTTGATGATTCTATATTTGATTCTGTTGGGAGATATGAGTTCAATATTTTTGGTAACTCAAATACTTATGGAGTAGACCATTACCATGGTTTAGATTATTTTAAAGGAATAGAGATTCCCACAACCAGTACAATAAATATTGATAATAAGGGCAAAATAAATGCAAGTGAAGCAATTTATACAAAAGGAGTAGGTGAAATTGTAAAGGCCTTTTTGATATACTCCTCATCAGATTTTCATAATAGAAATATAGATCAAGAAGGTATTTTAGATACAAGGACAATAGCACCAGATGATGCAATTGATCTTGCAAAATACCCTATGACTTTAATTGCACCAGATGGAACAGAATTAAAAGCTACTCCTCAAAAGCTTTCAAGTCCAGCAGAAAATCCATCTGCTGTGACTGCTATCTTAGATGTGACAGATTTTATTAAATCAAAGGGGCCAGGAAAATATATAGGAAAAGACATAAGTTATATAAATGCAGAACAAGCCGATCCTATTGCATCCTGGGAAGTTGTAATAATAGAAGAAAATCCGAGCCTACCTTTTAGAAAAACATTGGTGAATGCAGGATCAAGTATAATTACTCAAAATACTTCAAAGAGTCTTAGATTATATCAACCAGGTCTTAGGACAAAAAGCAGTGGAACAGTTACAGGGCAGCTTTTAGTTACTGGTGATGGTGGGAATGATGCAATTACATTTAGTAAGGATAGATTAAATATTGAATATAGCATAGATAATGGAACACTTATTCAATTTAAAGATGGAGCTGAAGTTGCTAGAGATAAATTATCCGATTCTTACCATAAACAAGATGACTTCTTTAGGGGAATGATGACTAAAAATGGTAATCAAATAACAAATATAAACCCTAATTGGTTAGATTATGATTTAGGAGGTACTGCAGGGGATAGTAATAAAGATATATTTTTACAAAACCTTAGCAGTCCTTTATTGAGAAATGACATAGATAAATTTGAGTTTAAGGTAAGTACAGAAGAGGATGTACAACATGTTAATTTGATTGCTCTTACAATAGATATAGATTATCCGATTATAAATCTTAATATTACAAACAATGCCTCCACAAATAAATATGTAGGAAATACAGTTTCAAATGTGCTAAATATTAGCACGGATGCTCAAAATAAACCAGGCTTATGGGATTCAAAGCTTACTATAAAAGTACCGCAGGATACTCAGATTGTAACAAATACAATTGATGTAGATGGAGTTAAATTAACTTCTTCTCAATATGCTTATGATAGTGCAAAGGGCACATTAACTTTTGCTGTTGGAGATAAGCCTGATAATGCTTTCTTAGGTTCAAATAGACTTTCAATTGTGAAATTTGATTCTATATCAAGCACTCAAGGTAATAAAACATTTGATGCAAGCCTTAGCGGAAAGTATATGAGTACAGATGGTACGAAACAGAGTGTAGATCTTAATAACATTGCAAAATCTAGTATAAGTTTCCCTGTTGAGATTCAGACTCACAAAATAACAGAAAAATATGAAAAGCCAGATGGTACAAAAATTCAGAATGAGTCTTCAACACAGATTAATATGGGACAAAATTATTCTAAGCAAGCACCAAAGATTACAGATTATGTAGCAGTAGATTATAAGGTTGATGGAGTATCTAAAGGATCTAAAACAGCAACTACAGCAACTATAAATAATGTAACAGATCCACATACAGTTGTATTTGTATATAAAGATGATAAAAACGATAATGGGATACCAGATGATGAAGAAAATTTAACTATAACAGAAAAATATCAAAAACCAGATGGAACAAAAGTTCAAGAAGAAACTTTAACACAAGTTAATATGGGACAAAACTATTCTAAGCAAGCGCCAGCTATTCCACATTATGTAGCAGTGGATTATAAAGTTGATGGAGTATCTAAAGGATCTAAAACAGCAACTACAGCAACTATAACTA
>JAVBPQ010000029.1:0-8686 GCA_031549525.1 Clostridiaceae bacterium
GTTGTATATCCATCCTTTTCAAGATAGTGAGGAATATTAACACTTTTAGCATCATATTCACCCTTTTTAGCTAATTTTAAAAGACTAAAGAAAGACCCAAAATTTCCATCAGCTTCTCTTAAGATTTGCTGTGCCATATTGCTATTTAAAAGTTTATAGTTAGGACTGGTTTTTAACATATCATAATTATTTCCATACTGTAAATATTCTTTTTCTTTAAAAAAGTATTGACGGATGTTATATAGAGCTTCATTATATAAGTTTTTTGCAATATGACTTAACTCTTTTAAGTTTAGATAATCTTCTTTTGATAGATCTTTTAATTGTTGTTTAATAGTTAAATACATTCTTTCACCTCCTTCCTTGTATTAATTATTGTATCATATTTGATTTATTGATTTATATTCTTCTCTTCTTATTACCATTAATTTAGCGTATAATTTTGTTATTAAGCATAACTATTTTTTACAAAAATAGTGGCAATTCATCTCGCTACCTATAGAGGTAGGAGTCTTCTTGCCACATAATGATAAAAAACCATCTGAATAATCATCGATAAGAAAATCTAACACTGCGATTGCCCATCGACACGGACATCATCAATTATCATAGAACCCATGATGATGCATGATATTTGCCATAATTATTTGATGTTGAATCTCGCGTCTCGTTTTTTGCGAAGACCTGCCATACAGTTTTCAATAACTTTATCAAGACTGTATTTGCAAGGGTTTTATAATTGTGGGTCAAGATTAGCTTCTATAAGGTGGCGAGTAGTTGATATCTTTAAATTTAACTGTCTGCTCTTTAATTCCAACTTCTGTAGCAAAACGCTCGATGGAAGATGCTCCAAAGAATCCTGCAACTCCTTCAGTTCTCTTCAATATATATTCAACATCCTCTGGCTCTGCAATAGGACCTCCATGGCAAATAACAATCAAATCTTTATTGACTTTTTTTCCAGCATCGCAAATGATCTGAACCTTTTTAACACTGTCATCTAAAGTCAGAGCTGTCTTTGCTCCAATTGTGCCTTTAGTGGTTAGCCCCATATGAGCTACGATTATATCTGCTCCTGCTTTTGCCATATCCATTGCAGACTCTTCATCAAACACATAAGGACATGTGAGCATATCTAGTTCATGAGCTTTTCGTATCATATCTACTTCAAGACCATAGCCCATTCCTGTTTCTTCAAGATTAAGTCTAAAATTGCCATCAAAAAGACCTACAGTAGGAAAATTTTGCACACCTGCAAAGCCTATTTGTTTAAGCTCTCTTAAAAAGACATCCATAATTCTAAAAGGGTCAGTTCCACAAACTCCTGCTAAGACTGGAGTATTTTTTACAACGGGCAAAACCTCTCTGCTCATATCAACAACTATAGCATTAGCATCTCCATAAGGCATAAGACCTGCCAGTGAACCTCTCCCTGCCATTCTGTATCTTCCAGAATTGTAGATTATAATTAAATCAACCCCTCCAAGCTCTGCACTTTTAGCAGAAATACCAGTTCCAGCACCTGCTCCTAATATTATCTTACCTTTTTCTATTTGATCATTTAATTTTTTTAAAGCTTCAGTACGATTAATCATTAAATTCACCTCTTATTTTATATTCATAAGCTCAATTAGCTTTTTAGCCATAGTAATAGCTACTTCTTCATCATTTATATTTTTATCCATTTCTATGATCTCTACATTTTTATCTATATTATTTCGAAGGCTTTCAAATAAAGCTTTATCCTCATCTGGTCCATAGAAAGGCTGACCTTCTGCATCAATCATAGAAACGCCTTTTAGAGGAAGGACTAATGCAGTGGGAGATTTTGCCATATTTAGTTTTTCAGCAATTATCTCTCCAAGTTTTGCACATTCAGATTTGGTTGTGCGCATTAATGTGATTGTAGGATTGTGCTTATATAGATTTCTTTCTTTAAATTTATCTGGTACGCTGTCCATTGGTCCAAAGTTCACCATATCAAGGGCTCCAACAGACACAACTTGAGGAATCCCACATTGTCCTGCAGCTTCAAGCCTGTTTTCGCCTGCAGATAAAACTCCTCCTACTAATTCATCACACCATTCAGTGGTTGTTATGTCCAGCACTCCTTTGAAAAATCCTGCTTCAATAAGGCTTTCCATAGCTCTTCCTCCTACACCTGTAGCATGAAATACCAAAACTTCATATCCATTCTTTTCTAAATATTCTCGTGCTAAAGTTACACAAGGAGTTGTCACGCCAAACATAGTTGCTGCTATTAGAGGCTTTTCACTCTCAGGTTTTATGGATTCGTGCATAACCATGCCGCAGATGGCAAAAGCTGCATTTGAGAGTATCTTAGATGAAATAACGTTTACTCCTGCAATATCTACAACAGAATGCATCATCGTAATATCCGATATTCCAACATAAGGTCTTGTATCTCCTGATGCTACAGTAGATACCATAACCTTAGGAACGCCTATAGGTAAAGCTCTCATGGCAGTTGTAGCTATTGTGGTTCCTCCACTGCCTCCAAGGCTGATAACGCCATCTACGTTGCCCTTTGAATAAAGATCTTTAAGGATCACAGCACATCCTTTAGACATTATTTCCATAGCATACCCTCGATCTTTTTTACTTACTAACTCGGAAATATCGCTTCCGCCTGCCATAGCAACTTCGCTATTTGAAACATCAGGGCTAAATAAAGCCTCAAAAACTCCTGCATGGATTACAAGGGTATTTAATCCTGTGCTTTTAATGGCGCTTTTAATAAATGCATATTCTTCTCCTTTAGTATCTAGTGTACCAATAATTGCAATTGTTTTCATAGAGTGCCTCCTGTTCTAATTTGATTGTTATATTTTATAAATTAAATTATAACACAAACTTTATGGGTATATCATAATTTGCTTTTGCTTTATATTTTACTAAAGTAATAAAAATCGACTTTATTACCTTATAGTAAACTAATTGCATTTTTTATTGACAAAATTTAAAGGATGAAATATACTAAAGCGAGAAAATATATAAAGAATTTGAATTAAATATGAATTATAAATTTATTATTGGCGATTGATGATGAATATTTATACGCATTAATATTTATACACATTTAAGACGCCTACATGGGGGAACGGAAAATGAATAAGGTAAAAATGTTATTTTCATTAATACTTGCAGGAACTCTGATGGCAGGATCACTTACAGCCTGCAGTAAAACACCAGAAACATCAACATCAACAACAGGAAATACCACTGAGGCAGTTAGTACATCTAATGCAGACAGTACAACTACAGACAGTACAACCCAAAGCTCAGGTGAAAGCGCTCAGGAGCTCAATTTAAGAGCAGTAGGCTTTGGAACTAATTTTGATGTACAAGATATGGGCTGGCGCTGGATGATGGCTGAATGCTATGAAGGCCTATTACGTGATGTTGGCGGACCTGAGGGAGATAAGTATTTGCTTGCTGGTGCAGAATCAATTGATGTATCTGATGATGGGCTTACATATACCTTCAATCTGAGAAAGAATGCAAAATGGTCTGATGGCAAGCCTGTTACAGCAAATGATTATAAATATGGATGGACTCGTTTGATAGATGCTAGCAAAGGATATAGTTATGCAGCGTTTATTTTCAATGTGGTAGGTGCTGAGGAATATTATAATGGCAAAGGTTCATTAGATGATGTGGGAATTAAAGCTGTAGATGATTATACTTTTGAAGTGAAATTAAAGCTTGCAGATCCTACATTTGAATCAAAACTAGTTGCAACTCCTCTTTATCCTACTAGACAAGATATCGCTGAAGCAGCAGGTGATAATTGGGGTAAAGACTGGAAATTATGTATTTATAATGGACCATATGTTTTATCAGAATTGGTAGAGGACAACAAGATGGTCTGGACAAAAAATACAAATTACTGGGATGCAGAAAATGTAAAATTAGAAAAGGTAAATTGGTTTGCTGTTGCAGAAAATGCTACGGCAGTCACTATGTTTGATAACGGACAGCTAGATGTAATAAACGGAGCTGGAGATTATATAAAAAAGTATGATGAAGAGGCAAAAGCAGGGAAGATTCAGTCTATGACTACACAATATCCAGGAACTGCTATGCTCTCCTACGAATTTAAAAATGGTGGGAAATCTGGTTTAATGGGCAATGTAAATATTCGCAAAGCAATTTCTTATAGTATAAATAGAGAAGAGATGGTTGATGCAGTTTATGGAAGATACTCACCAGCATATGGACTTGTATCACCAGCCATTGCTTTTAATGAAAAGACTTATCGTTCTCAATCAGAAGAACCAATTGCAGCTGAGTGTAAAGAATATGCAGGAGATAAGACTAAGCTTCAAGGACTTTTCCAAAAAGGTCTTGATGAGCTTGGAATAACAACTCCAATAAGCGATGTTACAATTGTACTTTTAACTTATGGCTCATCTACTCAGAATCAGACAGAGAGAGAGTATATCAAGCAGTCTTTAGAGCAGACTATAGGCTGTAAGGTAGAATTAAATACAGTAGGTGATTACTCTATGTTTGAAGCTGAAAAAGATGCTTTTAACTTTGATATCATGACTTCTGCATGGTACAGCGACTATAACGATCCTTTGGATTTCTTAGATATATTCAGAACTGGAGTATATACAAGCTATGGCTTATACTCTAACCCAGACTATGATGCACTGCTTGACTCCTTAGTTGGTCTTAATGATACTGAACAACGCTTTAAAATCTATCAGGATTTAGAAACTAAATTGATGTTAGATGATTGTGCCTGTGCACCTTTGTATTATGCTGATAACCATTTTTATATTCAGAACTGGGTAAAAGATTTTAATACATCTTCTTTTGGAGCAAGTCAGGAAGTGTACCATACATCTATTTCCGGTAAATAAAAATTATAAATTAAAGCAGCAAAAAAGGCTAAGCACTTTCAGCCTTTTTTTGCTGTTTATAAGCGTAAAATATGATTTTTGCTAATAAAGGAGAATTATATGGGAAAATATTTAATACGACGGTTGGCTGAAATGATATTCACTCTGTTCTTGATCGCTACTGCTACATTCTTCCTTCTAGAAGCTGTTCCTGGTGATCCACTATCGCAGAGGGCAGCAAAACTGCCTCCTGCAGTAAAAGCAAACTTATATAAAAGATATGGGCTCGACAAATCTATGATAGAACGTTATGTAATTACCATGAAAGGTATAGTTACTGGCAATTTTGGGGAATCCTTTGTACATGCAGGACAGACAGTTCAAAGTCTCATTCATGACAGGCTTCCTGTTTCAGCACGACTTGGAGTTCAGCAGGTGCTTTTAGGGATTACAGTTGGGCTTCTTCTTGGCATACTAGCAGCCATGAAAAGAGGATCTATGATGGATTATATGGTGATCGTTTTTTCAGTGTTTATGATCTCAGTGCCTAATTTAATATTTGGATTATTTTTGCAGAAGGTTTTTGCAGGGAATTTAAAGTGGTTTCCTACTATTGGGTGGCCCACAGGAAAAGATTTGTGGTTTGGAGGATGGGAATATACAATTTTACCCACTTTAACAGGCTGCTTTACTTATATTGCATTTTATGGGAGGCTGCTAAAAGCTTCTATGCTGGATGTTATCGGGCAGGATTATGTTTTAACTGCTGAATCTAAAGGGTTAAGCAGAGGAGCAATTATTAGAAAGCACATCCTTAGGAATTCTTTTATTCCTGTCATTACACAGCTTCCAATGTCTATTGCAATGTGCATTACAGGTTCTTTTTTTATCGAAAGCATTTTTTCTATTCCTGGAATCGGACAGTATTATGTAACTTCGGTAAACAATCAGGATCTCTCCATACTGATGGGAGAAACAGTGATTTTGGCAGCAATGTATATCGTTGTGCTCTTTATAACAGATCTTCTTTACGTCGCTGTAGATCCCCGTATTAAACTGACAGGAAAGAAGAGCTAGAGGAAGGATGGAAAATAAAATATGATGAAATTGACACCTGAAAAATTTCAAATCGTTGGATATAAAAAAGAAGATCTTAACAAAATAAGCCGTCCTCCTATTTCTTACTGGCAGGATGCATGGAGAAGATTGAAGAAGAATCCTATAGCGATGATTTCCATAGTAGTTCTTATTTTCATGGTAATTATGGTAATTATAGGACCTAAATTGCGAGGATACGATTATGTTACTATGAATGTAGCGCTAAAGAATAAGACCTCTTCTTCTAAATACTGGTTTGGTACGGATAATTTAGGAAGAGATCTCTTTTCCCGTACTTGGGCAGGTGCAAGAGCGTCTATTATAATAGCGCTTATAGCAACTACCATAAAACTGATGTTTGGTATTTTATATGGAGCACTGATGGCACACTTCGGAGGCTGGGTAGATGAAGTATTGATGCGCATTATTGAAGTTATTTATTCTATTCCTTCTCTCCTTATTACTATTTTGATCATGATGGTTTTAGGAAACAGTTTATTCTCGCTCCTTGTAGCATTAAGCTTTACTGCCTGGTGCAATACAGCAAGACAGGTGCGGGGCATGATAAAGCAGCTTAAAGAATCAGAATATATTTTTGCGGCTGAAGTGCTTGGTGCAAAGCCTTTTCGCATTATTTTTAAGCATTATGTACCAAATATGCTTGGAATCCTCATACTGGATGCTTCTACAGCAATTCCAACATTCATATTTACAGAGGCAGGGTTAAGTTTTCTTGGTATAGGTTTAAAATCACCAGACATAAGCTTGGGAGTTTTGATTTCTATGGGTCAGCAGTCGATGGATTTTTATTCCTATCAGTTATTTTTTCCATGCTTGATACTTTGTATTATAGTTATGGCATTTAACCTGCTAGGAGACGGACTGCGTAATGCGCTAGATCCAAAACTTCGCCAGTAGAGAACCTATACAGAAAGGAGATAGATGCGGTAAAATTATGAACGATAATAAGCATATTCTAGAAGTTAAAAATCTAAGGGTTTCTTACCATACCTATGCTGGAGAGGTAAAATCCGTGCGAGGTGTATCTTTTTATCTTGATAAAGGAGAAGCCCTTGCCATTGTTGGAGAATCTGGCTGCGGAAAATCTGTCACAGCAAAAGCTATAATGGGATTAATTAAAGGACCTCAAGGCATAATCAAAGAAGGCAGCGAAATACTCTATGATGGAAATAATATATTAAAGTATAATAAAAGTCAGTGGAAAAAGTATAAGGGCGGAGAATGCGCAATTATTTTTCAGGACGCTCTTGCTGCACTAAATCCAACTATGAGGGTTGGGAAACAGATAGTAGAAAACCTCATAGCCCACAAGCAAATGAGCAATCAGGAAGCTGCAAAAGAAGCCGTGGAAATGCTCAGAAGAGTTGGAATACCTCAGCCAGAAAAGAGAGTCAGGCAGTATCCTCATGAATTTTCAGGAGGCATGCGTCAGAGGGTTATGATAGCAATTGTATTTGCATGCGATCCAAATCTTCTAATATGTGACGAGCCTACTACAGCTCTAGATGTAACCATTCAGGGTCAGATCCTCAATATTATTAAGAGTTTGCAAAGAGAGCGAAAAGTTTCTGTTATTATGATTACCCATGATCTTGGAGTTGTGGCAAATATTGCACAGAGAATTTTGGTTATGTACTCTGGAATGATAGTGGAAAGCGGAAGCGCAAAGGATATTTTTTATACCCCAAGGCATCCATATACCTGGGCGCTTATACAATCCATTCCAAGGCTTGATTTGGAAAATAAGCAACAGCTCATGTCTATACCAGGAATTCCTCCAGATCTTTTAGATCCTCCAGCAGGGTGTCCTTTCTCTACAAGATGTAGTTACTGTATGCCAATATGCACTGAAGCTATGCCAGAGGTCACAGAGTTTGGAAATATGCATCAAGCAGCCTGCTGGCTGCATCATGAAATGGCACCTAAGGTAGATATGCCAAATTTAAGAGGAGGAAGGGAATATGGAAGATAAGGAAATTGTCCTTTCCGTAAAGCATTTAAAAAAGTATTTTTCTGTTGGAAGGGACGAAATACTAAAAGCGGTAGATGATGTTTCTTTTGACATTTATAAAGGCGAGACTCTGGGAATGGTAGGCGAATCTGGGTGTGGAAAGACAACTTGTGGACGCACCTGCATTGGGTTGTATAATAAAACAGATGGGCAGGTACTTTATAAGGGAAAAGATGTCCATGGATTAACAGGTAAAGAGCGCTTTGAATTTAAGAAGAAAGTTCAGATGGTATTTCAGGACCCTTATGGATCGTTGGACCCTCGTATGACGGTTTCTGATATAATTGGTGAAGGAATCGATATACATCATCTAGCTGCAAACAAAAATGAGAGGCAGAACATGATTTATAATTATCTTGGGATGGTAGGCTTAAACAATGAGCATGCTAATCGCTTTGTACATGAGTTTTCTGGCGGACAAAGGCAGAGAATCGGCATTGCAAGGGCACTAGTAGTACAGCCTGAGTTTATGATACTTGATGAACCCATCTCTGCTTTAGATGTTTCCATTCAAGCGCAGATTGTAAACCTCCTTGTAGAGCTACAAAATAAAATGAAGTTAACCTACCTCTTTATAGCTCACGATTTATCTATGGTAAAGCATATTTCAGATCGTGTAGCAGTGCTTTATCTTGGAACTTTAGTAGAACTTACTACCTCAAAATTGCTCTATTCAGACCCGCAG
>JAVBPQ010000079.1:0-14238 GCA_031549525.1 Clostridiaceae bacterium
GATATTATTGTATCCATAAGTTCTCCATTAGAGTCATATAAATTTGATACTGCTTCAACCTCTGCTATTTTTTCAAGATCAAGTGTGGGCATGTTTTTTACAATAGAATATACCCATGCTGAACCTACAAAAGTCCCAACTATTGTTGTGGTAAATAAAATAAGCATTATGAATTTAATAAATACCCAACCAAATTTATGTCTTTTTTTTCTTGTGTGATTTCGGTTATCACTTATAGCTTTTTCCTTGACGTTCATGCTTAAAACCTCCAAATGAAATAAACAAAAAAATTGCTTCAAAATTAAAAAGGTACTATTTTATTCATATGTTATTAAAAAAGTTATTATTTTAATATTATAACATATGAATGCTATTATATAAATATTAATATGTAAATGGGATTTAAGTTTAGGGGGTAAACATATGGTTAAAAGGGGCGTATTCGCATACTTTTTAATATTCTTAACAATATTTTTATTATATATAATTATTACTTTAGATAAATTAATTTTTCCTCAGGTTTTGATTAGAGGTGAACAAATTTTAAAGGGAGATGTAAGTGATACTATAAGAAATATAATCATACACCAATGCTCTGATTTAAAAAATTCTGATGATTATATTTTTATAAACAAAAAAGAAGATGGAAGCATATCATCTATTCAATCAAATGGTATAAAATTAAATGCTGTAGCTTTTAATATAGCAAAATTAACTCAGGAAGAATTTAATAAAATAAAATCAAAAGGGATAAGCGTACCTTTTGGATATGTATTGAAAAGCAGTCTTTTTTCTCATATGGGTCCTATGATAAATGTTAAATTAGATGATATAAGCTATATTGAGACAAATTATAGATCTGAATTTATTAAAAGTGGAATCAATCAGACTGTATACAAGGTTTATATAACCTATGATTCAAATATACGCATAATTTTAAGCAATGGCTATAAGGATGTCAACATAAAGACAGAGATGCCGATATTTGAAACGGTTATAGTGGGTGACACTCCAGAAGGATTTATAGATTTAAATTTAGAAAATTCAGGGATTAAATTAAAAGAAGGGGAATAGTATTTACATATTTAAAAATAAAGCTACCTTAAGAATAAAGGCAGCTTTATGTTATATTATCTACTAAGCTTTTTTTAATATCGAAAATATTCTTCTTTTTATATATGGTAAATGACAATATGCACTTTATTATCATATCAAGACATATTACATACCATATCCAAAGAATGCTAAATTTAAAGATAAATGTGAACAATAATATGAGAGGAACTCGTACCACCCATATTCCTATTAGAGAAATAAACATTGGTACTTTAGTAAAGCCTGCTGCTCTCAATGCTCCATTAAAAATACCTGGTAAGTTTTGGAAAAAGCTAAAAATACCCATAAGCCTGATATATGAGGCTGCTATCTCAATAACCTCCTTATCATTTGTAAAAATACTTACGAGCGCCTTTGGGAATAACCCAAGCAAAGTTGTCCCTATGATGGTTAGCAAAAAGCTGCTCTTTACTATTTCATTTATATAGACTTTAGCCTTTTTAGTGTTATTTGCTCCAATATAATGTCCAACAAAAATAGTGGAGACAATAGCTAGTGCTGTAGAGGGCATAAAGGATATGGACTCAACCTGCAGTCCTATTTGATATGCTGAAAGTGCCATTTCTCCATGTTTTAAAATTGCAAAGGTTATAACCATAGCTCCTAATTGCCAGAATATAGACTCAAAAGAAGCAGGGAGCCCAACTTTATAGATATTGACCACATCTTTAAAATTAAAGTATAGGAACTTTTTGTCTATCTTAACTATCTTATATTTTAGGGTGATACAATATATGCCAATGAGTGCCCCAACAATTTGAGCGATTACCAATGAAATAGCAGCACCTTTTATACCAATTTTAAAACCATATATAGTAGTAAAGCATAAAATAATATTTATAATATTCACTACGATGGTTATGATAAAGGGCGTTCTAGGATTGCCCATGCCTTGAAATACACTTGTAGCTATGAGCATTATCACCATAAATGGAAGCCCAAATGTTACTATTTTTAAGTATTCACTAGACAAAGCATTTAATTCTGCACTAGAATTAAACAAGTTTAAAAAATTTTGACCAAAGATAAGAATTAAGATTTGCATTAAAACTATCAATATCATTGCAGAAATAAATGTTTCTACTATGACCTTTCTAATCTTATCAGGATTTTGTGCTCCATAAAATTGAGCAACAAAGACATTGGTTCCAGTAGTTATTCCTTTAAAAAGAGCCCACACCAATTGAGTGATTCTAGAAGATAATCCTATAGCTCCAATCGCAAGCACACTCACCCTTCCAATAATAGCCATAGAGATGATGCTCGAGCTCATCTGTACTATGCTTTCAGCAACAATGGGAAAGAGCATCTTTAGTATTCTTTTTCTAATTTCATTTTTGCCTGTAACAGTTTCCACTAAAATCACCTAACTAAATTTATTTACCATGATATTATATTTCATTTTAAATTCTTATACAACATGACTATAAATATAAAAACAGAGATTAAACTAAAGAAGAGGATAAATAACATTTACATGACAAAAAATAAGTGATATAAATTAACTAAAGGCTGGTGAAATAAATTATATGATTAATGGAAATATAGATGGAGTAAGAAAATCCATTTTGGAAAGATTAGAATTGTTGTATGAAGAAAAGGTACCAAAGGAACAATTATTTTCAGAAGAGATTGTAGACACTTTATGCTACTGTACTGAGTATTTAGACAGGGAAATAAGTGTTTCTATAGATAGATATGGTAAGGTTTGTGATATTTCAATCGGTGATTCATCAACTGTCAAAATGCCACAGATTAGCATAAAACAAAAGAAGCTTTCAGGATATAGGATAATACATACCCATCCTAATGGAAATCCTAGGCTTTCAGCTATAGATCTCTCAGCTCTTATAAAACTAAAGTTAGACTGTATGGTTTCAATAGGGGTTTTAGAAGGAAAGTTTAGCGGAGCAAGCGTAGGATTTTGCGATGTATATAATTATATGATGGTTCCTAAGACTACATTAAATTTAAATTTAGAAGAAGCTTTAAACTTTGACTTTTTAAAGATCGTACATGAAGTGGATAAGATGATAAAAGAGATGGATGATATAGATGAGGATAAGGAGAGAGCGATACTAGTTGGTATAGAGGATATGGATACCTTAGAAGAGCTCTCTGAGCTTGCTTTTGCTTGCAATGTGGATGTTGTACAAAAAGTTCTCCAGAAAAAGCATAAGATGGATTCTGCTACGTTCATAGGAAGTGGAAAGATAGAGGAATTATCACTTATATGCCAGACAACAAAGGCAAACCTTGTTATATTTGATGATGAGCTTTCAGGGTCTCAAGTGAGAAATATTGAAGAGGCATTAGGTGTTAAAGTAATAGATAGAACAGTTTTGATCTTAGAGATATTTGCAAAGAGAGCAAAGAGCAGAGAAAGTAAGATACAAGTGGAGCTTGCACAATTAAATTACAGATATTCAAGGCTCGTAGGATATGGTACCATACTTTCAAGGTTAGGCGGAGGAATTGGAACAAGAGGGCCTGGAGAGACAAAATTAGAGACAGATAGAAGGCATATAAGGAATAGAATATTAGACTTAAAAAAGCAGCTTGAAAAAGTGGTTAAAGTAAGAGAGGTACAGAGGACAAATAGAAGCTCTTTACCTGTTGTAGCTTTAGTTGGATATACAAATGCAGGAAAATCTACTTTGAGGAATAATTTTTGTGCAAGATATGCCCCAAGGGATCAAAGGGACAATGAAGGCGTGTTTGAAGCAGATATGTTATTTGCTACATTAGATACGACATCTAGGATTATAGTGACAGAAGATTCAAGAGAGGTCTTATTGATAGATACAGTTGGTTTTATACAAAAACTTCCACATGAGCTTATTGAAGCATTTAAATCTACCCTAGAAGAAGTCATAAATGCAGATCTACTTCTCCATATTGTAGATTCAAATTCTGATTATGCAATAGATCAGGTCCATGCAGTAGAAAGGGTCTTGCATGATCTTTCCTGCTTAGATAAAAATCAGTTCATATTGTTAAATAAATTAGATATTGTAGATGAAGAGAGGATAGAATATTTAAAATCTCAATTTAAAGGAAAACAAGTCATTGAAATATCAGCTAAAGATGGAACAAATTTTGAAAAGCTCATGGAGATGATCCAAAGTAATCTGCCTAAATCTCTTACAAAAGCTGAGTTTTTAATACCATATAATCGCTCAGATATAAATGCATATCTTTATGCAAATGGGAAGGTATTAGAGGAAGCTTTTAAAGAAGAGGGAGTTAATGTCACTGCATTAATAGATGACAAAACAAGGAATAAGTTTAAAGAATTTATTATAGGCTAGAGGTGGAATCTTTGTATAAAACTTGTATGAGAGAAATTTCAAAGGAGTTTGAGGAGAAAAAATCTCTCTTTATAGGTAATATAAAGAGAATTTACACTGAGGATGAAGGGAAAAACTTTTTAGAGAAAATAAGAAAAAATCATCCAGAAGCATCTCACAATTGTTGGGCCTATATACTAGGAGAAAAAAAGCTTAAAAAGAGATATTCAGATGATGGAGAACCCCAAGGCACTGCAGGAATACCTATCTTAGAGTGTATAAATAAAAAGGATATAACAGATGTTATTGTGGTTGTTACGAGGTATTTTGGGGGAGTGCTTCTTGGAGCAGGAGGGCTTGTAAGGGCATATACCAAGGCCTGCTCTTTAGCTATTGAAGAATCAGGCATTGTAGAGGTAGTATCTGGTGTTTTGGTAAACTTAATCATAAGCTATGATCTTTTAGGAAAGTTTCAGCATTCATTTTTGGAGGATAAAATACATATTGAAGATACCATTTATGCTGATAAGGTTACTATAAAATGCCTTATTGAAATCTGCAAGATAGATTCTTTTAAAAAGACTGTGGCTAATCTATCAAATGGAAAATGTGACATGATTTTTGAAGAGGAGAAGAAGTATTTTAAATTAGAAAACAGGCTCTTTGAAAATATAGGGTAACTCAAAGGTTTGAAATAAACAAGCTTTTTTGCTATAATCATAGGGCAAAAGGGAGTTTTTGAAAAAATTTAAAGGAGGTTTTGTTATGTCAGGACATTCTAAATGGCATAATATACAGGCAAAAAAATCAAAAGTAGATGCTAAGAGGGGAAAGATTTTCACAAAAATAGGAAAAGAGCTTGCAATTGCTGCAAAGACTGGAGGCTCTAATCCTGATACAAATGGAAAATTAAAAGATGTAATTGCAAAAGCAAAACTTAATAATATGCCTACAGATACCATAACCCGTGCTATTAAAAAAGGTGCAGGTGAAATGGAAGGAAATTATGAAGAATTTACATATGAAGGTTATGGTCCTGCAGGATGTGCTATGCTTGTAACTACTCTTACTGATAATAAAAATAGAACAGCTGGGAATGTAAGGTATTTATTCGATAGAAATGGGGGTAATCTTGGGGCGTCAGGCTGTGTAAGCTGGATGTTTCATAGAAAAGGTCAGATTATAATTGAAAAGAGCGATAGCGTAGATGAAGACTCACTTATGATGGAAGCTTTAGACTTAGGAGCAGAGGATTTTAATTCTGAAGATGAAGTTTATGAGATATTGACGCAGCCTGAGGATTTTTCTAATATATTGGATAGCTTAGAAAAAGGTGGTTATTCATTTTTAAGCGCTGAAGTTACCATGATACCTGAGAATTTTGTTGCATTAAATGAGCATGAATCAGAGAAACTTCAAAAGCTTGTAGATAAAATTGAGGATGATGATGATGTTCAAAATGTATATCATAATGCTGAATTTCCTGAAGGATGGGACGAGTAAATTCCTGTATTTTTAGAGATCTTTGGGGAGATAAAAATGAGGATCATGATTGAAACTAAAAGGCTATACCTTAGAGAAATGGATGAGACAGATTTTGAAAATCTTTGCAGCATACTTCAGGATAAAGATGTGATGTATGCTTATGAACATGCATTTAGTGATGAAGAAGTGAAGGATTGGTTAAATAATCAGTTAAAACGCTATAAAGAATTTGGATTTGGTATGTGGGGTATAATTTTAAAGGAAACAAATGAATTTATAGGTCAGGCAGGTCTTTTGGTGCAGAATTTTAATGACAAGAAGGTTGTTGAAATAGGATATTTACTTAAAAAATCTCATTGGCATAAAGGTTATGCCATAGAAGCTGCTTTAATTTGCAAAGATTATGCGTTTAGTTCTCTAAAAAAAGACGAAGTGTATTCTATTATAAGACCAGATAACATCGCATCTATAAATGTAGCAAAGAGAAATAAGATGAAAAAGGTAGGAGAAATCATTAAACATTATTATAATATGGATATGCTGCATTTTGTATTTTGTGCAAAAAATGAGATCGATCAATAATGGTTGATCTTTTTTGTTTATTTTAGATTTTTTTAGAAATAAATACAAGTTTGTTTTGAGATTTTATAATTCATTTAAATGAAGGATTTTATTTTGAAATGTTGAATTCTCTTAATATAGATAGATTTATTATAATTTCTATGATAAACTTAAGTTGAATTTTAGATTATATATTTTTTAAAGAGGTATTTAAGATGGTTGTAAAAAATATGGTTTGGCGTGATAAAAAAAGAACGTTATTTGGGCTCCCACTTTCATTTACAACATACTATTTAACTGATGAAAAGCTAATAATCGAGAGAGGATTTTTTAATAAACACGAAGAAGAAATTCGCCTTTATAGGATTATGGATGTATCTTTAAAGAGAACTTTTCGTGAGAGAATATTTGGATTAGGTTCTATCCATGTATGCTCTTCTGATAAATCAACTCCAGAATTTACAATAACGAGGATTAAAGATTCAAGGCGAGTAAAAGAGATGCTTTCAGATTTTGTTGAAAAAGAGAGAAACAGAAAGAGGGTTTCATCTCGTGAGCTTATGACAGGTGAAGGTGGAGATATGGACTTTGAAGATGATTCTACACATATGTAGATTAGAAAATTAGTTTAATTTTGATAAAAAATTGGGAGTTGATAATATGCCTGCTGTTGCGGCACATTATAAGTTTGGACAAATGGTATTTGAGATCCTTGAAAAACCTTATAAAGATATAATAAAAGAGAACAGGGAAATGTTTGTTCTTGGTCTTCAAGGTCCTGACATATTGTTTTTCTATAAACCTTATATAAAAAATTCAGTGTCTATGGTTGGATCTCAAATTCACGATAAAAAAGCGATTATGTTCTTTGGGGAAAAGTTTTTTTATAATGATGATTTAGAAAATAAAAGAAAATTATCTTATTTATTTGGATGCATATGTCATTATTGCTTAGATAAAAATTGTCATCCTTTTGTAAATAAAATTGCTAAAACACCTATTGAACATAAAAAACTAGAAGCAGAGTTAGATGGTGCGGTGATAAATAAGTATAAGCTTCTTAAAACAAGATATCAATATATACCAAAGGAAGGTATAGATTTTACAGTTCTATCAGAGATATATTCCATGGTGGGAAAGAATGAATTAAAAAAATCAGTAAAAGATATGAGATCATATATAAAAATGTTAGAAGATCCTTCAATTATCATACTTTTTGAAAATATCCTACTTATGAAAGATAAATTTTCTTCTTTATCAATAAAAGATAATAAGATTTATGAAAAAGAAACAAGAGAACTTATTTTATTGTTTGAAAACTCAATAGAGGAAGGTAAAAATTTAATTGAAGGGTTTTACGATTTATCAAAGAAGAAAATAAATAATTTAGATGGTTTTATGAGCAATTTTGAGGGGATTGATTATGACAAAAAAGGAAGTTAGTTGGGTTTTATATGATGTAGGGAATTCAGCGTTTATTATGATGGTGTCCACCATAATACCAATTTATTTTAAGAGCATAGCAAAAGCAAATGGCGTGGATGATTCGATGTCTACAGCTTATTGGGCATATGCTTCAAGCATTGCAACCATAGTTGTTGCAATTTTAGGACCAACCCTTGGAGCCATAGGGGATCACAGGGGTTTTAAAAAGAAATTGTTTTTTTTATTTTGTTTAATAGGAACTATATCCTGTGCTGTTATGGGTTTCTTTTCTACATGGCTTTTATTCTTAATGTTTTTTATAATTGCAAAGATTGGATTTTCTGCAAGCATCATATTTTATGATGCTATGCTTTGTGATGTAACAACTGATGAGAGAATGGATATGGTGAGCACAAAAGGATATGCTTATGGATATATTGGAAGCTGTATTCCTTTTGTATGCTGTCTTGTTTTAGTTTTAATGGCAGATAGAATAGGCATTAAGACCGAAGTTGCTACTATAATATCTTTTATAATCACATCGATATGGTGGTTTTGCTTTTCAATGCCTCTTCTTAAAAGCCATGAGCAAATTCACTTTGTGGAAAATTCAAAAAATATAGTTTCTGAGAGCTTTAAAAGACTTGCTGAAAGTTTTACAGATATCAGTAAAAATAAATCCATATTTACATTTTTACTCGCATTCTTTCTATATATAGATGGAGTATATACCATAATTGAAATGGCAACAGTATATGGTTCTGACGTAGGAATAACATCAAATGATATGCTTCTTGCCCTTTTATTAACGCAAATTATAGCATTTCCTTTTGCATTATTATTCGGAAGATTATCGTCAAAGATGAAGACACCAAAACTTATAATCATATGTATAATTGGATATTTTTTTGCCACAGTTTTTGCATTGCAGCTTGATAAAGCGTGGGAATTTTGGTTTTTAGCAATATTTATTGCGATCTTCCAAGGAGGTATACAAGCACTTTCAAGGTCATATTTTGCTAAAATAATACCACAGGAAAAATCAAATCAATACTTTGGAATATTTGATATATTTGGCAAGGGTGCTGCATTTGTAGGAACATTGCTAATGGGACTTGCAACACAGATTACAGGAAATTCTAAAAGCGGTGTAGCTTGCATAGCATTGCTTTTTGTTGCAGGATTTTTCATATTTAATCGCCATCTTAAAGAACAAAGCTAATTTTAACATAGCTTTGTTTTATTTATTTTTTTCTCTTTAAAACTCAATAATTTCAATTATTAATGGTATTTTTATATAAATCGATGTATAATTTTTAGTAACTATAATTGTTTATATTTTAGTATAGGGAGGATTGAATGGGAGAAATATTTGAAATAGCTTTTGGCTTACTATACTTAGGCGTAATTTTTGTACTTGGCGTTTTTTTGATAAAAGACAACAAAGGATGGACTTTATATACGTTGTTTGGATGTATGGCTTTTGTATTAGTATTGAGTGATTCCTTTTACCTTGTGGCTAAGATTATGGCATCTACAAGTGGAGATAATGAAAAGTATGCTTCGTTAATTGGCACAGGAAAGCTTATAATGGCAATTGCCATAATTATATTTTATTTATTGCTCTATTTTGTTTGGAAATTGCAATATTCAGCTAGTGATGTTAGAATAATTGAAGGATTTTTGTATGTTTTGGCTATAATTAGAATAGTATTATGTCTTTTACCACAAAACCAATGGTTGTCTCAAACTCAACCCATTTTATGGAACATAATTTGTAATATACCATTTTTAATCATATGTATTTTGATGATAGTCTTATTTGCAAGGGAGATAAGGCTTAAGAGGGATAAAGATTTTATATTTATGCCTGTAGCTATTTTTTTATCAGTTCTATTTTATATTCCAACAATTTTTTGGCCTGAACTTATACTGCTTAATGCTCTTAAGCTTTTATGTTATGCATGGATCATATGGATGGGGTATAACGATATGAAAAAAACCCTTATATCAGTAAAAAGTAATATTTAAAAATTGAAAGGATGAAACAAACAGATGTTGATGAGTAAATTGATCGGAAAAAGGTTAAAGGAAAACCCTTCGTATGCTATGATGGACAGCCATGTTTTTCTTTTAAGAGGGGGGTATATAAGGCAAATTTCAAATGGATATTTTACTTTATTAACACCTGCTATGCGTGTAATTCAAAAGATAGAAGATATAATAAGGCAGGAGATGGCTAAAATATCATCTCAAGAGATGTCATTTCCAGATGTCGATGAAGATGCTATAATATCCATCTTAAAGTCAGAAACGAAATCTTATGCTGAATATCCTATCATGATATATGAAATAAAGAAAAAATTAGAAAAGGATGCTTCTATATATGGCGGTTTGATAAAGAGCAGAGAATATAGCATAAAAAATGCATATTCATTTCATAGATCAAAGGAAGAGCTAGAAAAATGCTTTGATAAGGTAGCAGATGCTTATGAAAATATTTTTAAAAGGATAGGTCTTAGCGCTGTTTTAGTAGATGGAAGTTATGGGTGTGAATTTATGGCTTTAAATGAAAAAGGTGAAGATATGATAATTTCTTGCCCAACCTGCGGATATAAATCAAACATAGATTCTGCAACATCTGAAATAACCATACATGAAGTTAAGGATGCACCTGTTGAAGAGGTGTATACTCCTGGCATAAAGAATATTGCAGATCTATCAAAGTTTTTAAACTTACCTGAATATAAACTATTAAAAGCTACGGTATTTAAACAAGAGGAAAGCGATAATCTGCTCGTGGTATTTATACGGGGAGATTATGAAGTAGATCCATCAAAGCTTAGAAGATTTCTTAAAAAAGAATTTTACACTTATGTAAGCGACGGAACCTATAAATTGTGCTGGGGATCTATTGGGCCTTATAAGCCAAATGAAACAAGGATAGATATGTATTGTGATGTTACTTTAAAGGATCATAACGATTTAGTTTGTGGAGCAAATAAGTATGACTATCACTTTAAAGGAATAGATATGAATCGTGATGTACACCCTGAAGAATATATAGATGTTTACAAGGTACGAGAAGGGGATATCTGTAAATTTTGCAAAAGCCCTATGGAGATTCAGAATAGTGTTAAGCTTGCATCTATATTAGATTTAGAAGATGAGTTTAGCAAAAAAAATGATTTGACATATTTAAACGAGAGTAATGAGCTTAAAAATCCATTTTGTTTAAATTATAAACTTGGAATTGAGAGGATATTTGCATGTATTGCAGAAGAAAATCATGATGATAGAGGAATTATATGGCCTAAATCCATAGCTCCATGGCAAATACATATATGTGTGCTTTCAAATAAAACTGAGGATAATAGAAGCTATGGATATGATCTTTATCATAGGCTTTCTTTAAAATATGAGGTTTTACTAGATGATAGAAATTTAGGAGCTGGAATTCAATTTGCAGATGCTGATTTGATTGGGGTTCCAGTTAGAATAGTCATAAGCTCAAGAAATATTAAAAATAATGAAGTTGAAATATCAACGAGGGATAAATCTTTTAATAAGCTTGTAAAATTTGAAGATGTTAAAAGAGAGATAGATGATTTATTAAATTGAGCGATTTTAAATAGGGTAAATAAAGCAAAGAAAGCTTTATTTACCCTATTTTAAAGATAGATTTTTTATAAACTCTAGGCTCTACAATTTTAATATCGAGATTTTCTGCAACATATTTTGGATTTGTTCTAGTTAAGCATGTAAATGTTTTTTCATCTATAATCTTATTTAATTTTGAAATTATCGTATCCATCTTATAATAGATGGTCTTTTTTCTATGGTTATCTGATCCGAAAAAATGAACCATGTTGTTTTTTAATAAGATCGTTGCGGTTTTTTCTGCTTGTTTACCATATATTCCAATTATGCTGCCATAGTTCATTTGAAATAATACTCCAGCGTAAATAAACTCTATAATAGAATTAGGATCATCTTGTACAAAGTTGTATCTTTCAGGATGAGCTATGATAGGAGTGTATCCTTTTTGTATTATGTTAAAAATCATATAATCTAAGTATAAGTCCTTTGAAGTTTTATTTATCATCATTGGAAATTCAAGTAAGAAGTATTTGCTATTATTTAGGGTTTGAAACTCATCAGTTTCAAGCCAAGCTAGAATTTCTGTAGATATAAAAACTTCATTGCCGCAATAGAGGTTTATATTTATTTTTTCTTCTTTTAATCTCTCTCTTAAGTCATTTAAGAGAATTTCATTTTTAAGCTTAGGTGTATATTGCTCTTCCATAAAATGAGAGGTGCAAAATATACCTGTAAATCCACTTTTGGCAGCTTCTCTTGCTATATCAATGGATTCTTCTATGTTCTTTGAACCATCATCTATACATGGGATCAGATGGGAATGGAGATCTATCAATAAAAAAACCTCCTTTATTATTTTTTGTTACTCATAATATGCGTTGTATTTATTGTTATATTCACTAGTCTTAAATGGAACTTTATTTAAAACAACTCCAGCGATCTTTCCGCCGACTCCTTCTATGGATTTTTTTAATTTTTTTAAACATTCAATTTTTGTACTCTTATATCTTGCTACAATAACTGTTAAATCTACAAGGCTTGATAAAACTACACTATCATTTACAAGCATAGATGGAGTGCCATCAAATATTATAAAGTCAAAATTTTCTTTTAAGACCTCTATCAACATAGCTGCAGAGGGGGAAGATAAAAGCTCAAAAGGATTGTGTGTATACGTACCTGCAGGTAAAATAAACAAATTATCCATATTTGTTTTGCTTATATATTCTTCAAAATTGATGTCCTCGAAGCTTGTATCAGTTTGTTCAAGGGTTGATAGTAAATTTGAAAGCCCTAGATTTTTAGTTATATTAAATGTCTTATCTTGAACTCCTCTTCTCATATCAGTATCCACTAAGAGGATCTTTTTTTTATTTTGTGCAAATGTAACAGCTAGATTTGAAGAAACCCAGCTCTTGCCATCTCCTGGAAGTGCGCTGGTTATAAGCACTGCTTTTGCATATCTATTTAGTAGATTAAACTGCAAATTGGTTCTTAATTCTTTAAAAGATTCAGATACCCTAGATTTAGGGGATTTAAACGTTGCAACATCAATAGGTTTTTTGGGTATCTTAGTTTCAGGTGCTTTAGGTTTAGGTGACCTAGTCCTAGATTTAGGTTGTTTAATTGTTATAGTTTCAGCTGGCATAATAACCTTCTCCTTTGTTATTCTAGTTAAATATTATCTTGTAGATTTGTCTAAAGGAATTACAGATAATGTATTTAAGTTTAAATAAGTCTCTATTTCATCAACAGATCTCACTCTATTATCAAAATAATAAAGCAGCAGTACTAGCATCATAGAACCTATAAGTCCACTAAAGGTAAATAGGGCTATATCCCTTAAATGATTTATGTTGTATGGAATGGTTTCAATTTCAGCTTTATCTATGGTGTATACATTCTGTATTTTATAAATCTCAGAGACTTCATTAGCAAATACATTTGCAATTTCATTCGCTATTTTTTCTGCCATGCTTGGATCTTCATTTTTTACAGATACTTTTATTATTTCTGTATTTTTTACAGAAGCTACAGATATATTTTTTATAAGATTCTTTTCTTCTTTTTCTTCCATTATGGATATACCTAAGTTTTCCATAACTTGTTTAAGTACTTTCTTGCTTTTGATTATTTCACTATAGGTTTCAACTAATTTTTGATTTAAAAGGATGTCGTTTTGTGTTATGGATTGTTCAGTAGTATTATCTTGATTTGCAGCTTTTGATAATACTAAGGTTGTTGAAGATTGGTAAATAGGCTTTAATAAAAATTTGGTGTATGCTATGCCTAACCCCATAGATAATAATACCATTATTAAAATAAATATCTTCTTATCTAGTATTATTTTTGCTAGTTGCCTAATATCTAATTCTTCCATTAATGTATGCACCTACCTGTATAGATTAATTTTAATTTATGTTTTATATTGTCTTTTTTACAATATTTTATTAATTAAATTTTAACATATTATTACAAATAATGCAAATTAAATTATAAATAATTTAATATAATTAAAAACAATTATCCTATTTATCAATAATGGCAAGTATAAAACTAACCATTGCAACTAAACCTGTGTGGTTAAGCTTTGCTTTTTATTAATTTATAAAATAAAATTAGTAAAATAAGACTTAATAGAACTCCAAAGGAGTCTATGAGTATGTCTTTAAAACTTGCAGTGCGGCCAAAGCTAAAAAGTTGGTGAAATTCATCGGTGCAGGCATAGAGGGATCCTAAACCTTGGGTGAATAGGAGTTTC
>JAVBPQ010000012.1:0-18662 GCA_031549525.1 Clostridiaceae bacterium
ATGGATAGTATTAAAGTATCATTTGTTATCTGTATTTTTCTTAACTTCTATTGAGCCATCTTTGTTTTGAAGTATTTTAACATTATCAGGAGGGGTTTCGCTCCAGGTTTTACCGCCATCAGTAGAATATTTTGTTACACCATTTTCTGTTTTTACTGCTAATCTTTTTCCGCTAAAGAGTTTTCCTTCTTTAAGTTTAGGTAATTCAAAACCCTCAGGTGTTTCTTCACTCCAAGTTTCACCGCCATCAGTTGAGTATTTTGCAATACCATTTTCAGATTTTACTTTTAATCTCTTTCCACTAAAAAACTCTTCTTCTCCAAATTTAGGTAATTCAAAACCCTCAGGCGCTTTTTCGCTCCAAGTTTCGCCACCATCAGTTGAATACTTTGTTACGCCATTTTCAGATTTTACAAGAAGCCCATCTTTAGATTTTACAAAAAAACCGTTACCCCCTGCAGGAAGACCACTTAAATCGCCATCTTCAATTTGCCTTGTGATTAAACTTTCAGGTGTTTCTTCGCTCCATGTACTTCCACCATCAGTTGAATAACTTGTTTTTCCATCTTCTGATCTTATAGCTAGCATACCCATTGGGTTTTCATCATTTGAATATGTTGTTATGCTTTTTAAAGGCAAAAAGGTAAATTTGGTTCCGCTTGCTGCAAAAGTTGTTACAGCTCCTAATGCTATGATAAGAGTAGAAGATAGGGCTATGGTACCAAATTTCTTTTTTATAGTATCTAAGTTTAAAAAATTTTCCTTCATAAAATAATGTACTCCTTTTTGTTTATTTATAGTTTTTCCTTACAATTTAATTATAATGACCCTACCTTTAATAAACCTTAAAAGATGTAACTAAAAAATACCTGCAAAGCTTTATTTCTTTAAGCAGATATTTTAATCAACATTATTATTTTTTTATGATTTGAATGGCTATACAGCTTGGACCACCTTGAGTCGTAAAGGCTGGAGTTAATTTCATAACCTCAACAAGAGAATTTGGTAATATTTCAGCCATCACTTCTTTAGCTTTTAAAACTAAATCTTCAGCACAAGCATGTGATAAATATATCATGTGATTTTCATGTGAAGGTATTTCAGAAATATAATTGCATATGGTTTCTATTGCATTTTTAAATGTCCTTTTAACACCATATTTAATGAGCTGGCGTCCATCTTCAGATTGTGTTAAAATAGGAACAATTTTTAAAAGTTTTCCTATATTGCAAGCAAGAGAAGATAACCTTCCTCCACGCCTTAAATATTCAAAATCGTGTGGAATTAAAAAAGATTTTGAACTTTCAATTTTTTCTTTTAATTTTTCAATAATTTCACATCTTGATTTAAGTTTGGAAGATAAGTTTAAGGCAGTTTCAACTAAATATCTATGTGGTCCGCATAAGGTCTTTGAATTTAACACAGTTATCCTATCAGGATTATCTACCATTGTTTTTGCCATACATGCAGTATTGTATGTACCAGATAAACCGTCTGCCATAGTAATATTTATTATTTCATCTTTGGGGTATTTATTGTACAATTCTATTACTTTGCCAATCGATGGCTGTGATGATGTAGGTATATACCCTTCATTTATTATTTTAATAAACTCTTCTGTTTCTATTTCCTCTAGTTCAATATATGTCTTATTTTTAATAAAAACACTCAGGGGTGCTATGTCTAAACCTATTTTTAATCCTTCTTTGATTGAGTATAATGTTGATGTATCAGATATAATCCTAACCACATTTTGGCCTCCTAATAAATATAGCTTTTATTTTATAATAACGTTAAATACATTAAAAATATAAGTTTAATATATTATAACATATCATTAAAAAATACAAAATATATAAAATTGTAGAAAGATATTAGAAATTATTAAAAAGTATTATGGTAATTAAACAATTTTTGTTTTTTCATATATAATACAAAACTTTACTCATCTTACATTAAGTAGAGTTATCCTTTTAATCCATAATATTTAGATAATTTGTTATAATAGATTATAATATTAATATTCAGGTGGTGATTAATATATATATATTTGAAGCAAAATCCAATCAAGATATATTAATGGAAAATACAAAAATCAATGATCATTCTAAAAATGGAAAGCTTAAGATATTTTTTTCATATGCACAAGGGGTAGGTAAGACTTATGCTATGTTAGATGATGCAAATGAAAGATTTAAAAGTGGTGTTGATGTGGTGATAGGATATGTTAAATTATATGATGCATCAGAAGATATGCAAGTTTTCAATAACATCCCTATTTTATCTAAAAAGATGATAGGTTATGAAAATGGTGATTTAGAAGAATTTGATCTAGATGAAGCCTTAAATAGGAATCCAGAACTTATTATTGTAGATGAATTAGCTCATACTAACGTAAAAGGGGCACGGAATAAAAAGCGCTATCAAGATATTGAAGAGCTATTAAGAGCAGGTATTGATGTGTATACAACAGTAAATGTTGAAAATATTGAAAGTTTAAATGATATTATATATAAGATAACTAAAATCACCATAGAGGAAACAGTTCCTGATTATGTTTTTGATAATGCAGATAAGGTTGAATTTATAGATATAGATCCTAGCGAGCTTTTAAGGCGTTTTCAAGAAGATGAGGCATATATAAAAAAAATTTTTACAAAAGAAAACCTAAAGCTTTTGAGAGAAATTGCAATGAGAAAGGCAACTGATAGAATAAGTCATGAAAATCAAAATGAAAAAGAATTGTACAATAGTACGTATAATTTGAAGCTACTTGCATGTATAGGTCCATTTTCTTCATCAGCAAAATGCATACGAGAAGCAGCAAGGATGGCAGAAGCATTTCATGTGCCATGGATTGTCATATATGTTAACAACATGAAAAACAAAAATTTATCAGAAGAACAAAATAAGATATTGAGATCTAATTTTGATCTTGCAGAGAAGCTTGGTGCAGAAGTAATTGTTTTAAATGGTGTAGATGTTGCAGAGACCATAGCGCAATATGCTAAACTATCTGGTATCACAAATATAATCATAGGAAAAAATAGAAATAGAGGATTTTTTGAAAAATTATTTAAACCAGACTTTGCGGATAAACTTATTTCAACCTTGAAGGATGTAGAGATTTATATAGTTTCAAGTGATTTTTATAAAAAAACTACTCCTAAAATATCAGATATGTTAACCTTTGTAGGTAATTTCAATTTGTCATTAATGGATACCATAAAGACCATATTTATATTGATAATTGCTACATTGATGTCTATTTTATTTCAAAAAATGAATATTGTAGGAGATCAAAACATCATAATGATATATATTTTATCTGTACTTGTTGTTTCTAGAGTTACCAAAGGGTATTTTTATGGAGTACTCTCTTCAATTATAACTGTTTTAACTTTTAATTTCTTTTTTACAGATCCTTATTACACATTTAATACTATTAATGCAGCATATCCTATTACATTTATCATCATGTTACTAGTTGCTTTAATTATGAGTACAGTAACAATGCAAATTAAAAATCAAGTTAAAATAGCAACTGAAAGACAAAAGGATACGGAGATATTATATGAGATAAATAAAAGGCTAGTTATTACAAGAAGCCTTGAAAATATTGTAGAACTAACTAATGAATATATTATAAAGCTGTTTCATTGCTCTGTCATATTTTATACCATAGATAAGGAATTGAAAGAGTATAGCACATTTACGCAATGCTCAGAGGATGATGATGGTTCATTTATGAATAAAGATAATGAGAGGATAGTAGCTCATTGGGTATTTGTAAATCAGAAGGTTGCAGGAAATGGCACAGATACCTTCACAGATGCAAAGGCTTACTATATTCCCATGATATCTAAAGGCAAAGTTCTTGGTGTCCTTGGAGTTTCGTGCATTAAAAGGGAGTTTAAACATAAGGATCAATTGTTTATTAGGATGATCACAGCGCAAGTAGCAATGGCATTAGAACGTCAATACTTATTTGATGAACAGCAGGATATTATAGTAAGATCTGAAAAGGATAAAATGAGGAGCAATTTATTGAGGACTATTTCTCACGATTTAAAGGTTTCATTAAATGATATATTAGAGACAAGCTCTGCTATTTTAGAAAATAAAGATAAAAAGCATCAAAAAGAACTTATATCTAGTATTAAGGATGATTCTAAATGGCTTATTCATCTTTTGGAAAGTGCACTGTCTGTAACAAGAGTAAATAAAGATAATTTAAACATCATAAAAACTTTCGAGTCAGCTCAAAGAGTTGCAATTGAAGCTGTAGATAGAATAAAGAAAAGATTTCCCTGTAGGAATATAGATATAAAAGCTCCTGATGATCCTTTAATGCTTCCTATGGATGGAATACTCATATCACAAGTGCTCATTAACCTTATTGAAAACTCAATAAAGCATTCAAAGGATGATACTTTAATACAATTAAATATAAAGAAAATGTATAGTGTTGCACAATTTGAAGTTGTTGATAGCGGTGAAGGGATTAATGAAAAGGACTTATATTATGTGTTTGGTGATTATGAATCAAATGGTGAAAATGAAGAAGATTCATTGTTTAAAGTAAGTGGTCTTACTGTATGCAATTCTATTATAAAAGCTCATAATGGTAAATTAGAAGCGTCAAATAGAAGGGCAGGAGGAACAATATTTAGTTTTACATTACCTCTTAATTAGGAAATATGAATAAAAACCAGTAATGAGTTTCTCAGTTCTTATTTAAATAATAAGTAAGAACAAGCTTCTCCTATACTGGTTTTTTGTTTTAAGATGTTTTATTTTTTTTTGAATAGCTCTTTGTGTAAACAAGATGCATAAGAGCACAATCAGCTTTAGGTAAAACCTTACCTTTTCCTGTAAGCTTTGAAGCTATTTCACAGAGGGCATTTTTTTTAACAACCATAGATAAAGCTATGATATCAGATTCTGTGGAAGCACAGCACAGTGCACCTGCATCTTTTACGAATACACATGAGGACTTTCCAAGTTTTTTAATCACATCATCAGGGTTATAATCTTTAGCACATTTAGCAGAATATCCGACTATTTGAGCAAAATCATCTAAAAATGGCAATAGATCTAACCCTGCAGAGGATATTGAAAATGAAGCTCTGTCTGTATTTTGTCGTATAAAGTTTATATCTTTTCTTTTTTTATATATAGCTTGATGTATAAGGGCTTCTTTAGGTAAATTTCTTTCATTTAGATCATATGAAAATTTTTTACCCGCATTATCTAAGAATGTAAAACCTTCTAGAGTACGAGAGCTGTTTCCAAGATAGTTGCATTTATCAGGAAATTCATAATCTTTTTTTAATATAGATGATATATAATATTCAAAATATTCATTTTCATAAAGGTTTTTAATTTTTTTGCTCTTAGTTAGATAAATTTTATTTATAAGATATGAGGAGGCATTTTCAAGTTGAACTGAAGCATTAAAGGCTTCTAAGTCATCTGAGCCAAAACAGATCGCACCATGGTTAGACATGATTATAGCATTGCCATCTGTTAATCTTAAAGCATCTTCAATATTTTTTCTAAGGCTCTTTGTACCAGGGAGAGCATATTTAGCAATAGGAACAGATTTCCCAAGGAGAGAAAAACCTCTAGTTTCAAATTTATCTATTCCTATAGCACTTACTATAGAGCCTTGAACTTGGTGTGTATGTATTACAAAATTTATATCCTTATGAGTTTTATATAAAAGGGCATGAATTCCTCTCTCAGAAGATGGTTTAACATCTCCTTCATAGGAGCAATCTTCTATTTTGCATAAAACTATATCTTCTTTAGTTAATGAATCATAGGATTTGCCGCTTGGAGTTATTGCAAAAGTATCATCATCCACTCTGCAGCTTATGTTTCCCCATGTCCTTGCGATAAGCCCTGACTTTACAAGTTTTAAACCTGCTTCTATGACTTTTTCTTTGATTTCATTTATTTCCATCATAAACACATCCCTAGCGTTTTGTTTTTTTAACTACATTTTTAAATACTCTCTCAAAGCTTAAAAGAGCATCATCTATCATCTCATTGGTGTATGCAGCACTTGTATAAAGCCTGCTGCCTGCTAAGGTAACTAAGCCTTCTGCCATATAAGCAGCTCCCATATATTCCATCTCTTTCTTTCTAATAGAGGTTTGTTTTAATACTTTAGGGATAGTCCAAGGTTTTGACCAGTTTATAGAAAAATGCATAGTTCCAACTGTCTCCAAATGGCATATGGAACCTTGATTAAACGCCACAAATGGAAGATCATACTTTCTAATCAGATCCTTTAAGCCATTTGTAATTTTATCTCCAACCTTTCCAGATGTTTCAATAGCACCAGTTTTTTCTATTTCACAAAGGGTATAATATCCTGCTACGCAGCTTATTGGTGTTGCTGCCATGGTGCCGCCTATAAGTGCTTTTTTGTGCTTTTCACCAGATTCAATACCTGCAGCGAGGTATGACATATACTGTTTTTTCCCCCCAAGTCCTCCAGCACCAGGGTATCCGCCTGCTATGACCTTTCCAAAGACAGTAAGGTCAGGAGATACGCTAAAGTATCCTTGAGCACCAGACATACCTATGCGAAATGCTGTGACAACTTCGTCAAATATCAAAAGAGCCTCATATTTTCTGCAAAGTTCTTCAACACCTTTGTTAAAATATATATCTAAAGGTCTTGTACCAGATTCAGGACCTACAGGTTCTATTAAAACTGCAGCCGTTCCGCCACGGAGTGTATTAGCTTTTAATTTTTTTTCAAGATCATCTAAATCATTAGGAAAAAATTCTTCAGTATCCTTAAAACAAAACTTTGGAACTCCGTGAGCTTGAGTAGCTTTAGACCCTGGAATTCGTATTCCATAAGCTAATTGATCGCTCCAGCCGTGGTAGGCCCCACCCATTTTGAGGATATTTTTTTTACCTGTTGCAAGCCTTGCAACACGTATGGCAGCCATGCAGCTTTCAGTACCAGAGCCTAACATCCTGAACATTTCAACAGATGGGATGTTCTCTGAGATTTTCTTCGCAAGTTTATATTCAAATTCATGGAATAAACCTGTAGATGGACCACAATCATTTAAAAGCTCAATAACCTTATCACGGACTGATTTTGGATTGCTTCCTAAAACAGTAGGGCCTCCAGCTTGGAGAAAATCATAATATCTATTACCATCTATATCATAGAGATATGGACCTTCAGCTTTTGAGAATACAAGAGGGAAAGGATAGTTAAAGGCTAAATTATGTTGTACACCTCCAGGTATTAATTCTGAGGCATCCTTTATCATTTCTTTTGATTTTACACATTTTTTATCGTAATATTCAGATTCGTAATTTAAAAGTGCCTCCTTGCTTATACCATAGATAGGTTTTGAAATTAAAAAGTCTAAATCTTCAATTATTTTTTTAGCATTTGGATATTCAGAGATTGAAAACCTTGTATCCATAACAAAATTCTCCTTAAAATATATTTAGCATTTAAGCGAGTAGTGGCTTATTTTGATTTTGAGTATAGCACAACAAAGTGAAAAGTCAATCATAAGAAAAACTTCTATATTTAATAATAAAAGTGTTAATAACTTAGCAATACCGTTAAAGTGATGAGGCGTTTCTATTGTGTTGACATATTCTGTAGATACCGGCTATAATTTATATATTGATAATTTTAGTCGGAGGGGTTATTGTGACTTATATAAAACGTGATTTAGAGGATCGTATACTTGATATATCAAGTCAGTTTCCAGCGCTTCTTTTGACTGGACCAAGACAGGTTGGCAAAACCACAATGCTGCAAAAGCTTATGGAAGGAACAAATCGCACTTATGTTACCCTTGATGATTTAAACAACAGAGACATTGCGAAGAGTGACCCTAATTTGTTTTTTCAAATGTTTAAGCCGCCAATTCTTATTGATGAGGTACAATATGCACCTGAATTGTTTAATCGCATAAAAATCCTCATAGATAAGGATAATAACCCTGGTGACTTTTGGATGACAGGTTCCCAAGTATTTCGTTTAATGCAAGGGGTGTCAGAATCTCTTGCAGGAAGGATTGCAATCCTTAATCTTTCCTCACTTTCGCAGAACGAAATGTATAATAAATCTCACAATGAACCGTTTATAGTTGATTTTGACAAGTTAAATGAAAGGGTTAAGAGAGCAAAAATTGCAGATTCAACACAGCTTTTTGAAAGAATCTATAAAGGTGGAATGCCTGTTATTGCAAGTGGTAAGTATAAGGACAGCAATGTATTTTATTCAAGTTATATAGCAACTTACATAGAACGTGATATAAGGAGCCTTGATGGAACGATTGACAGCCTTAAATTTTTGGCATTTATTACATCAGCAGCTGCAAGAGTTGGACAGATATTGAACATAGCTGACATTGCCCGTGATTGTGACATGAATCAAACTATGGCAAAAAACTGGCTGAGGATACTTGAAACTCTCGGCATCGTTTTTTTTCTGCATCCATACTCAAATAATACTTTAAAACGGACGATAAAAACTCCAAAGCTATATTTTTACGATACGGGACTTATACGCTATTTAACAAAGTGGGAAAGTGCGCAAACCCTTGAAGTTGGCAATATGAATGGCGCCATTCTTGAAAACTATGTTGTCAGTGAATTAATGAAAAGCTACTATAATGCAGGCAGAGATCCATTTTTTTATTATTATCGTGATAAAGATGCAAAAGAAATAGATGTGATAATTGAAAGGAATGGCAAGTTGCATCCAATAGAGATTAAGAAAACAGCAAGTCCAAGTAAAGCGCTTATCAACGTGTTTTCAGTCCTTGATAAAGGTTCTTTAAAACGGGGAAATGGTGCAGTGCTTTGTATGTATGAGAGCTTTATTCCCCTTAACAAAGATAATTTTGCTGTGCCAATTTGGGCAATTTGATAATTAATCATTAACAAAACATTACCTTAAAATTTCAAATTGACCAAAATTTTTGCGAGTGCTATAATTTGTTTAAAACAAATATTATTATTTAAAGATATTTTTGTTAATGGGGGTAGTTTTATTTTATGGAAGATAACATAATTATATTAGCATGTAGCACATTAAGGCAAGAACTAGAACTTGTTATGAAAAGAATTTCTTGTAAATATCCTGTGGAATGGGTAGACTCAGGGCTACATATTTGGCCTGATAAATTAAAGATAGAGGTACAGAAAAAACTTCAGGATATTCATCCAAGGTATACAACTGTGTTGCTTCTATTTGGATTTTGTGGCAATAGCATGATAGATATAGAAGCTGGAAATAGAACTTTAGTCCTTCCACTTGCGGCAGATTGCATTCCTATTTTTTTAGGCTCTAACAGTAATAGGGAAAAAGCAGGAATAGATACTTATTTTTATACTGCAGGTTATTTAAATTATGAATCTAACATGGTTTCAGAATTTAAATATGCTATACAAAAATATGGTAAAAAAAGAGCAAGTTATTTTATAAAAGCAATGATGGCTCATTACAAAAGATTAGCAGTTATAGATACAGGTGCCTTTGATGTTGAAGAGGTTATTGATAAAATTAAAGACTTATCACTTGAACTCGATATACCTACTGTTATTTTAGAGGGTAACTTGATTATGATTGAAAATTTATTATCAAAAAATTGGGACAATGATAGCTTTTTAATAGTACAACCAGGCTGCAAAATTACTCTTGATGATTCGCTAAGGGTAGGGAAATCTTTAATTTGTTAAGTATTGTATAATTCAATCAACGATGAGGTGTAAAATAAATGCATGAAAAAAGTTTGTCAAGCTTAATTGGGGACTTATTAGTTGATGAAGCACTAAAAAAGGGAATTTTAATGATAAAAAATAATATTGATCCTATATTATTTCAAAATGAAATAATGAATGGACTGTCTATTGTGGGAAATAAATATAATGAAGGGGAATGTTTTATTGCAGATTTAATGGTAGCAGGGATGCTTGCAAGGGATCTTTTTAATCTTGCTAATAAAAACATAGCTTTAGATAAAGTATATGTAAATGGAAAAGTAGTTATTGGTACCATTGCTGGGGATATTCATGATATTGGAAAAAACCTGGTTGTTGATGCACTGACTTACAGAGGAATTGAGGTTATCGATTTAGGTGTAGATGTTCCAATTTTAGATTTTGTAGATGCTGTAGAGATGTATAAACCAGCAATTTTAGCAATCAGTACTATTATAGATAGCACTTTTTCAAATATCAAAGAATTAATAACAATATTAAAGAAAAAAGGGCTTTTAAAAAATATGAAATTAGTAGTTGGTGGTGCAGCTGCAGATGAGAGATATGTAAAAATTGAAGATGTAGATTTATTAACCAATGAATATAAAAAGGGTATGAAATATTGCCTTGAAATCCTTACAAAAGACCCATTAGGAGGGAAAAATGAATAAAGTTTTATACCTTTCTATTATGGATATCATAAAGGAAAGAATTTTAAAGGGAATATTAAGACCAGGTGATATGCTAGATTCTGAAAATTCATTAATGAAGGAGTTTTCTGTTAGCCGCATGACTATAAGAAAAAGCTTGTCGCTTCTTTCAACTGAAGGCTATATATATTCAGTACCAGGAAAAGGCAACTTTGTCTGTGAACCAGAAATAAACCTTTTTCAATTGCGCTTTAATAAATATGATAATTTTACTGTATCTATAGATAGGATCGATCTTTTATCTGTAAATATTGTAAAAGCTGACGGTATAATCAGCAAAAAATTAGCAATTAAAGAAAATGATAGGATTTTAAGTGCAGTAAGGGTTTTATTTTCAGGAAATATTAAGGTGGCACTAGAGAAGATTTACTTTATTTATATACCCAATCGACCTGTTATTGAAGACCAATTGAGGTTTGCAAATCATTTAAAGAGCCTTGAACAAAGTTTAGCTTTTGCACTAAGAAAAAGCATAAGAATTACTGGTGAAAAGATAGATTCATCAATAGCTTTGCATTTAGATTGCAATATAGATGATACTCTGTTTTCCATCGAAGAAGAGCTTATAAACTGTGAATTAAATATGGTCTTTTCATATACAAAGATTTATGTTAAACCAGAATTTCTTATACTTACAGCAAACACATCAAAAGAAGAGAAAGTAAAAAAAATATGATAAACCATGGTAACCCTTATCATTTTTTTAAGCTTATAGAAAAAGATTACTTGACTTTGCATATTTTAAGAAGTATCATTATTTTAACATGTATATACAAGTACATATTAAGTAACTTAAACGATTAATTTTTATTAGGAGGTATGGCTGTGAGTAAGGTAAAAGATCTATTGCTTGAACTAGATGATGAGGGGATACTTGATGAAGTGAGAAATGAGCTTGATAATGGTGTGTCTCCTGAGGATATATTGATACAATGTCAAGAGGGTATGGTAGCTATTGGTGATGAATTTGATAAGAAAAATCTGTTTGTTTCTGATCTTATGATGGCTGGTGCAATATTTGAATCCATAAGTGAGATACTGCTGCCACTCTTAAAAAAGGATGAAGGTGAGAAAAAAGGTATCAAGATTGTAATTGGAACAGTAAAAAATGACATTCACGATATTGGAAAAGATATTGTATCTAAAATGTTAATGGCTTCTGGATTTGATGTAATCGATTTAGGTGTCGATGTTTCTCCTGAAGACTTTGTAAAAGCTTTAGTAGATAATGATGCAAAGATCTTAGCAATGTCCTGCCTTTTAGTTTCCTGTTATGATTCTATACTTGCAACAGTTAAAGCCTTAGAAGATGCTGGTATCCGTGATAAGGTAAAGGTTATAATAGGAGGCGGTCCTGTTGATGAACATGTAGTTAAATATGCTAAAGCAGATGCTTTCGGTGAAGGTCCACAAGACGCAATTAAGTTTTGTGAGGAGGCTTGTTAGAGATGATATATAATGAGCTTTATGATAAGAGATTAGAGAAGGTAAAAGATTGTATAGCATTTAAAAATAAACATGTGGTGAGCACATATATGGGCCAAGGCTGTCCTCCAGCTCACACCGAAGGTCTCACCATGGCAGAGTATATCGCAAAACCTGAGGAAGGGCTTAAGCATTTCTTAAATTTTGTAAATAGAATAAATGATATCGCTGAAATAGATTGTATAAATGCAGGGTATGGAGCTTATAATTGGGTAACCTTAGCTACTATATGGTGGTCTAGAATAAAAAGACCTGGAAAAGAGCTTCCTGAAAATTCTGTGTGGCAAGTTGAAGAAAAAAAGCGAATGGAAATAGAAGATTATGATTTCATTATAAAAAATGGTGTTAAGGCATTTACTGATAGGTTATATCCTGAAATCGTGGATATGGAAGATCTTTTTAAGTTTTTAGAATATATAGCTACTAAAAAAGATTATGAGTTTCAAAGTTACATAGATGCAGGTTATCCGCTGCTTGCAGGAGGCTTTGTGTGCCCACCTTTTGAAACAATTTGCGGCGGACGTGGAATGAATAATTTCTTTATGGATTGCTATAAACGCCCTGATAAGGTGGAAGCAGTTCAGGATTTGCTTATGGAAGATATTCGCAAATCAATTGCTCAAATGCCCTCTAATGAAAAATATTTTATAGGTGCATGGGATGGAGGATGGCGTGGAGCGAGCAATATGGTGAGCCAAAAGATTTGGGATAGATTGGTTTGGCCATATATGAAAGAAATTGCTGAGCTTTTAATAGCTAAAGGAATCACACCTATTATGCACTTAGACTCTAGCTGGGATAGGGATATTGAACGCTTTTTAGAGCTTCCTGAAAAAAAGATAATATTAAACACTGACAATGCTACAGATTTAAGAAGAGCTCGCAAATTATTAGGCAATCATGCGGCATTTATGGGTGATGTACCAGTTCAAATGCTTGCAGTTGCTTCAAAAGAAGAGGTAGCAGATTATTGCAGAAGGCTTATAGATGATATAGGTATTGAAGGATTATTCCTATGCTCAGGTTGTGATGCTCCTGCTAATGCAAAGTTTGAAAACCTTGTTGCTATTTATGAAGTTGCAAAGGAATACTAATAGATTACAATAAGAAAGGGAAAATATGATATTTATAGGCGAAAAGATAAATGGAACAAGAAAAATAATTCAGCAGGCTATTATTGATCACAATAAGGAATATATAGAACAAGTTGCTAAAGAACAAGCCGATGCTGGTGCTGATTATTTAGACATAAATGCTGGAACTTCTCCTGATAGAGAAAAAGATGATATGCTATGGCTTATAGATGTAGTCCAAGCTGTTGTAGATATACCCATTTGCATCGATAGCTCCTCAGAAAAAGTTTTATCTTCTGCTATCGAAAGGGTAAACAAAACACCTATGGTAAATTCTATAAATGGAGATCCTAAAAGGCTTGAAAGTTTCTTGCCTATAATTAAAGAGAAAGACTGTACTGTTATAGCGCTCGCCATGGATGATTCTAAGCAAGGAATGCCAAAGTCTATGGAGGAGCGCAAGGAAAATATAAACAATATATTTAAAGCTACAAGAGAATATGGCATCTTAGATGAAAAAGTTTTTGTAGATCCTTTAATCATGGCAGTATCTACAGATAACAAAGCTGGACTAATGGCTCTTAATATTATTAAGTGGATTCGTGAAACATACCCTAAAGCTCATATTACAGGTGGATTTAGCAATGTTTCCTTTGGACTTCCTAACCGCTCCTTGATAAATCGCACATTTCTTACCCTTGCTATGGCATTTGGAGCGGATGCAGCAGTTATCGATCCATCAAATGTTGCTATTATAGAATCCATGAAAGCGACAGATGTTTTACTTGGAAATGATCGCTTTTGCAGAAATTATACAAAAGCTTCAAAAATCAATTTTGCTAAAAAATAAAACAAAGCCTTATGTTTAAGCATAGGGCTTTGTTTGCAAAAATAAATAAAATTTTAGGAAGGTGTTAAAATGATATATAATGAACTTTATGATAAAAGATACGAAAAGGTAAAAGCTTGTATAGAATTTAAAAATAAAGGTCCACTTAGTACTTATATGGGTCCAGCTTGTGCTCCTACGCACATAGAAGGGCTTACAATTGCAGAGTTTATGTCAAAACCTGATGAAGGCATAAAGCATTATATGGACTTTGTAAATCGCTTAAATGAAGTTGCAGAAATAGATTGCATAAACAGCGGATACCTTGGTGTCATTTGGGTAGCTTTATCCTTTATATGGTGGTCAAAGATAAAAAGACCAGGAAAAGAGCTTTCAGCGAACTCTCTTTGGCAGGTTGAAGAAAAAAGACGCATGGATATAAGCGATTATGACTTTATATTGGAAAATGGAGTTAAAGCATTTACTGATAAACTTTATGCTGACATAATAGATATGGATGATTTAGAGACGTTTATAAATTTTACTTCAAAGAATATTGAAACTAATCAGATGTATGTAGATGCAGGTTATCCTATTTTAAGCCAAGGAATTGTATGTCCGCCATTTGAAACTTTATGCGGAGGAAGAAGTATGAATGACTTTTTTATGGATTGTTACAAACGTCCTGATAAAATTAAGGAAGTTCAGGATCTTATGATGGTAGATCTTAGAAAGTCCGTTGAAAACATGCCTTCAAATGAAAAATACTTTATTGGCTCTTGGGTTGGAGGATGGCGTGGTGCAAGTTCTATGGTAAATCAAAAAATTTGGGATAAGCTTGTATGGCCATATATGAAAGAATTAGCTATGCTTTTAATAGAAAAAGGTCTTACGCCTGTTATGCATATAGATTCCTGTTGGGATAGAGATATTGAGCGCTTTTTAGAGCTTCCTAAAAATAAGATCATTCTTAACACAGATGGTTCAACAGATTTAAAAAGAGCTCGAAAGCTTCTAAAGGATCATGCTGCATTTTTAGGGGATGTTCCTGCTCAGATCCTCGCTATTGGATCTAAAGATGATGTTATGGATTATTGTAAAAAGCTTATAGACGATGTAGGAAGTGAAGGATTATTTCTTTGCTCAGGATGTGACGCTCCTTATAATGCAAAATTTGAAAATCTCACTGCCATCTATGAAGTTGCTAAAAACTATAAATAACCAAAAAAGGAATTGATTTTAAATGGTTAAAATAGATATAATATCAGGCTTTTTAGGAGCAGGGAAGACCACGCTTATAAATAAACTTCTCGATGAAGCATATACTGGTGAGGCACTCTCCTTGCTTGAAAATGAATTTGGAGAAATTGGCATAGATGGCGATTTGCTTAAAGGTGATAACCTTAAAGTTATGGAAATTGCCAATGGATGCATTTGCTGCTCATTGCAAGGGGATTTTATAGATGGAATTTGTGAGCTTGTCGAAAAATTCAAGCCTGATAGGGTCATAATTGAACCAACTGGTATTGGTAAAATATCAGATATCATATCAGCTTGCAAGGAAGCTTCTAAAAAGATAGATGTAAAAGTAAATGCTATTATAACAGTAGTAAATGCAATCACATTCCCAATTTTTTCAAACGTTGGAGGTGACTTTTTTAAGGAGCAAATTAAAGATTCTAAAGTAATAGTATTAAGTTGTGTCCAAAATATAACTGATGAAGATATGGATCTACATTCTATTGTCTCTTATATTAAAGAAATGAATCCTAGAGCAGTAATATTTTCAAAATCATGGGATAAGCTTGATTCTATTGAACTTATAGCAACTGCAGAGCTTTTAAATGATGATATTTTTTATTTAAACGACAACGAAGAAAAACATCACCATGAGCATCATCATACTCTAGATGACTTTGATTCATATTCTTTCTATTTTGATAAGGATCTAGAGGCTGAAGACATCAATAAATTTGTAGCTGATTTAAAATCAGGGAAATTTGGAGAGATATTCAGAGGAAAAGGTTTCATAAAGTCTTGTGGAAAATTTATAAAATTGGATTATGTGTATGGTGAAACTTTTATGGAAGAAGCTATTTATTCTGGAAGAGGAAAATTTGTAATAATTGGGAAAAATATTATAAAAAATGAACTTGTAGAATTTTTAGGTGAATAAAATTTTAAGAAGGTGTTAAAATGATATATAATGAGCTTTATGACAAAAGATATGAAAAAGTGAAGAAGTGTATAGAATTTAAAAATGAAGATGTTGTTACTGCGTATATGGGAGGCTCTTGCCCTCCAGCTCACATAGAAGGTCTTACTATTGCAGAATATATATCAAAACCTAATGAAGGTATTAAGCATTATATTGATTTTATCAACCGTTTAAATGATGTTGCAGAAGTAGATTGTTTTAATGGCAGCTATCCAGGTTTTAATTGGGTAGCTTTAGCTACCATATGGTGGTCAAAAGTTAAAAGACCAGGAAGAGATCTCCCAGAAAATTCTATATGGCAGGTTGAAGAAAAGAAGAGAATGGAGTTAAGTGATTACGATTTAATACTTGAAAAGGGTGTTAAAGCATTTACTGACAAATTATTCCCTACAATCATAGAAGAAGAAGATTACAAGGGATTTGTGGAATTTTTAAAAAATAAACCTAATGAGATTCAAAGCTATATAGATGCAGGCTATCCATCTCTTCGAGGGGGAATTGTATGCCCGCCATTTGAAACCCTTTGTGGAGGAAGGGGTATGAATAATTTCTTTATGGATTGCTATAAACGTCCTGATAAAATTGAGGCAGTGCAGGATGTTTTGATGGAAGATTTGAAAAAGTCCATTAAAAATATGCCTTCAAATGAAAAATATTTCATCGGAGCATGGGTAGGTGGTTGGCGTGGAGCAAGTTCTATGATAAATCAAAAAATTTGGGATAGGCTTGTATGGCCATATATAAAAGAGTTAGCATTGCTTTTAATAGATAAAGGAATCACTCCTATTATGCATTTAGATGCTAATTGGGATAGAGATATTGAGCGCTTTTTAGAACTTCCAAAAAAGAAACTTATACTTAATACAGATGGTTCAACAGATTTAAGAAGAGCCCGCAAGTTACTAAAAGATCATGCTGCATTTTTAGGTGATGTCCCTGTTCAGATGTTAGCAATTTCATCAAGAGAAGAGGTTATGGATTATTGTAAGAGACTTATAGATGATATTGGACCTAAAGGGTTATTTATATGCCCAGGTTGCGATGCTCCTCCTAATGCAAAATTTGAAAACCTTACTGCTATTTATGAAGTTGCTAAAAACTACAAAAGCAGTAGCATCTAATTCTATTACTGCAACTGCTGCAAATAGGAATATAATAAAATAGTTTTAAGTGCATAGGTAAAAACTTATGCACTTATTTGTGCGCTATGCATGTCAAAGGACTAGTTGGTGAAAGTAGTTCATTTTATCGCAAAATATAGATCTTCTAGGTTATTACACTTCTTTTGAGATGAGTAGTCATAATATATATAGGAGTATTTACTGAAGGCTAAAATTAATTGGTAAGTAATGGATTTAAAAGATATTTGTTTATTAACATTATTTATACTAACTTCATATATTGTAAATATGAGTATAAAAACTCTAAATTAAAAAAGGAAGTGAAAAAAATGATTTATTCAAATATGGCGCAGGTACGTGGAAGATTTAATGAGATAGAATTTACTCAGAAGAATCTAGTGGCACCTCCCACTATAGATTTTTTAAATGAGAGTTTAGTCTTTGAGAAAACTGTGGATAAAACAATTTGGGAAAACAACGAAGACAATTTAGTGTACACCATAAGGATAGTTAATAACGAACCTGTTGTAGATGGCCGTCAATTAACTGATATTACAATTGAAGATGAATTAGATGACAATGTTCAACTTGCACAAACTGAAGGCGCATATAATATTACAATAAGTGTAGGTGGCATTGCTGCTAATGATAATTATGCATATAACGATACAGAGAAAATAATAACATTTGGTTCAAATGATCCTTTCACAATTGCTCCAGGACAAGAATGTTTAATCACCTTTCAAGTGTCAAAGATACCACCACCAACACCGCCAGAAACATAATTGTTGGGATGTTATAGAAAATCAAGCAATTTTAAATATCTTTGGTCAAAGATATTGCAGTAGCAATATAGTTAAAGTTTATAATGGTTGTTTGCAAGTTTCCGAGCAAGTTTTCGATCAAGTTTCCAATCCTGATTATTATATGGAGGTATGGAGAGATTATAATGGATGGAATGCTATTGTATACTACATTTGCTCATATACTGGTAAGAAGAGAATAATTGGGATATATGATATTTAAATAAAGGGGCTGTTGCACTAAGGGTTAAAAATCACAGGGTGTTAACTGCCCTTTTATTTAAATAAAAAAGACTAACCAGTGTAAGTGTAAATTTGAATTAAAAGGTAATTAAAATCATTTAATAAAGTTAAGCTAACATTAGCATATTTATATCTATTTTGATATTATTTTTGCTTTTTATATCTTTTTTGCAAAAAAATAGGCATGTTCTCCTAAACCCTTTTTATTCTCAAAAAAGGGATCTATATTGTTGGATTTTGCTTTGTTTAAAAATCCAATATTAAGTTGTGTTAATTATCTCACTATCTTTGCTATTACATCATCAAACTTCTTTGCTTTTAATTTATCTAAAACATTTTGGTCAGCAAGTCCTCGATTTACATACTGCATCATATGGCGCTCATTGTAGCTTAACTTAAAGAATGCTCTGCAAACAGCAGT
>JAVBPQ010000001.1:0-17403 GCA_031549525.1 Clostridiaceae bacterium
GTCTTTAAAGTGGCATCAAAGCTCACAGAAAGTGACAAAGTAAACTCTAAGAATACAAAGATACTCCTAAGAGAAGCATTTAAAGATGTTATACATGAAGAAGCTGTGGAGAGGAAAAAACTCGGATATCCTGTTCCTATAAGGGTATGGCTTAAAAATGAAATGTATGATTGGGCAAAAAATATCATACATGAATCCGAAACAGATAGGTACATAGTTAAATCAGAAATATTAAAACTCCTCGACATGCATAGAGAAGGAAAAGGAGATTATTCAAGAAAGATATGGACGGTTCTTGTATTTATGCTCTGGCATAAGATATATGTTGAAAATTACAGCAAGATTTTAGATCAAGGTTATGAAGAAATAGCAGCAGATAAAGCTTAGTAAAAAGGGTACATAGTATGATGTACCCTTTATTATATTAATCTTACCGCTAAATAAAAATATTATTATGGAGAATTAATTTATTGGAGTGAATAATATGCAATTATCCCTTAGGAACAAAATAATTCTTTGTTACACGATTTTAATTGCAGTGAGTATTTCCATAAGCCTTTTGATATTTTTTTTATCAAGAGATTATATCACAAATAAGGCTGTTCAAGAAATAGCTTTAGAATCAATTGAAGCTGATAACAGGGCTTTTGATGCAATGCTCCATGATGTTCTAGATACCTCTAAAACCATAATAGCAAGCCAATTAGTTCAAGATGCTCTAAATAGATATACTTGGGAAGCAGATAGCAAAGCTATGAGTTATTTTAAAGAGCTCATAAGCTTTAAAACCATAATTTCTTCAGCATATATATTTAGAGAAGATGGCATACGATATTATTCAGACAAGAGAATACTAAAAAGCTTCTCTTACAATGATATTGTAAATCTTCCAATCTATAAGAAAATCCTTGAAAAAAATGGCGGATATGTTGTAGCTTTAAATTCTGGAGGGCTCATAAAAGAAGATACAGAATATATATCATTTATGCGCCTTGTAAAGAGCTTAAGAACATTTAAACCTATAGGGCTTTTATGTATAAATGTTGAGTTTAACAAGATGTTCAATCTTGATAAAAAAAATGTTGCCATAATAGAAGCTAAAGATGATATCTTTGTTATTGAGAATAATGTGGATAATGTGCTTCAAAATCAGATGATTGAGGATATGTTCAATGGAAATTATAAATTTTCTAGGATCCTATACCACGGTATAAGCAATTATGTAATTGTAGGCATTAAAAATGAAGGGCTGAATATGAAATTTATAAGATGTATACCTGTTCACGAGATTTCTGTTCCAATTAGCGCATTTACAATGTTATTAATCATTATAATCGCAATAAGCATTTTACTCATTTTCTTTGGTTCCATATGGATTTCAAACTTTATCTCCCGTCCAATTAAAAATCTTATAGAATCTATGGAAGGAGTATATAATGGCAATTTTAACTTCTCATCTGCAATAAATACTAAAGATGAAATAGGACACCTTCAGGATGTTTACAATATAACCATAGATAAGATTCAAAAATTAATAAATGATATCTATGAAGAACAAAATGCTCTAAGAAGAGCAGAGCTTGAAATAACCATGGCCCAAATTAAACCTCATTTTTTATACAATACATTAAACTCCATAAGTTCTCTTGCAATCATAGGAAAAACTAAAGAAGTATCTGAAACCATCAATGCCTTAGGCAATTTTTATAAATCATGTTTAAATAACGGTAAAGAGATCATATCTTTAGAAAAGGAATTGCAGTCTATACGCTCTTATCAGTATATTCAACAATTAAGATATATGGATTTATTTGATATAGAATATGATATTAAAGAAGATGCGCTATCTGTTAATATTCCCAAGATGATATTGCAGCCTTTAGTAGAAAACTCAATCTATCATGGTATACGCGGCAATATAACGGACGGACTTATAAAGATAAAAGCATATGTTGATGATGATTATCTATATATAAGGGTCACAGACAACGGAAAAGGCATGACTAAAGAGAAGCTTAATGAGGTATTAAATGGAGACAGTGTAGGGCTTAACTCTACAAGAAAACGCATTTTAATAATGTGCGGTGAAAGCAGTGAATTTAAAATTGAAAGTACCCTCAATGAAGGAACTTGTGTAAGCATTAAAATTTATAGGAGGTTTTAAAATGCAAAAGCTTAAAGTATTGATTGTAGAAGATGAATTCTTAATAAGAGAGGTTTTAAAAAAATATATAGAATCTCAAAGTGAATTTTATACAATCATAGGAGAAGCAGCATCAGCTGCAGAAGCTATGGATTTTTTAGATGAATCCTCTTGTGATATCATAATAACAGATATAAATATGCCTGTAATGAATGGCATTGAGATGATTAAAAGCATCCTTAAGGAAAAGCCTCACATAAAGACAATAGTGGTCACAGGATATGATAATTTTGATTATGCCCAAAAGGGTATTAAAATTGGTATAGATGATTATCTTTTAAAGCCTATAGATGAAAAAGAAGTCATTGCAAGCTTAAATACTGTAAGAGAAAAAATAATAAATGCTCAAAAACAAGAGCTTGAACAAAAACAAATATTAAATCAAATAAACGAATATATACCATACCTTATTGAAGCATTTTTAAATGATTTAATGACTAAAAAATTAGAACTTGATATCATAAAAGAAAAATTATCCTTGTTTAAAATTCATATTTTTAAAGAATATTTTCAAGTTGCCATCATCAAAAAGGTTTGTGAAGATCTAAATAAAAGCCAAGAATTATTTGATCTATTTGCATTTAAAACCATAATACTAGACAACCTTAAAGATTCATTTGTATTCTTTGACAATCACAACAGAATAATTTTATTAAATTGCCTAGATAGCCCTCATTTTATTCCAGATTATGAATATTTAAGGACTAAAATGACCAATAGCTTAGAATGTATTCTTTATATGAGCATAGGCTCTGTAATTAAAGGACTTGAAAATGTTAGAAAATCTTACATAGAAGCAGAGCAAGCCATGAATTATCATAGTTTTTTAGAATATAATCATATCATATTTTATCAAGATTTAAATATAATAAATGAAAAATCTTCACCTACAATTAAAATCGAAGAATCTCATTTAGATAAGTTTTCTTTTTATTTAAAAGGTGGTTTGTTAAAAAATGCTAAAGAATGGATTGATGAATATTTTGGCAAAGAGCATGACAATATAGATAACCTTAAAATAAAAGCCATGCAAATAATGATAAGCATGCTCTCTATAAATATTGACCTGCAGTTAGGGCTTAAAGATAAATTTCAAGAGATATTTTATCTTCAAACATATCAGGAAATAAGAGAATTTTTAATAAATCTTGTGACGGATTTCATAATGCATATCAATAAAATAAGGAATAATACTGTATCAGATCATATGAAGAATATAGAAAAATATATTGAAGATAATCTCTCAAAAAAGAGCTTATCTTTAACTAGTACAGCAAAACACTTTTACATGAATGCTTCATATTTAAGCCGCATATTTAAACACAAAAGAGGAATCTCATTTAGAGATTATATAAGCAAAATGCGCATAGAAAAAGCCTTAGAATACCTTTCAAATGCAGATATAAAGGCCTATGAAGCTTCTCTAATGGTTGGAATAGATGATCCAAATTACTTTTCTACACTATTTAAAAAATATACTGGAATGACCATAACCCAATATAGAAGTAAAATTTGAAAAGGTTTTAGTAAAATTAATCAATGTATTTTTAAATAATTTTACTTTACTATTGATGTAATTAATATATTTTTCAGGAGGTATTCATGAAAAAGACAATAAGTAAAGTAATCTCTCTTTCACTTGCAAGCTTTATGACTTTCGGACTTATGGCATGTACTAATCCTGGTAGCACTACTGAAAATACTACTCAAAATACCAATCAAAATACCACTGCAGCTGAGCAAACTGCTCAAACTACTGAAAATACAACTAAAGCTCCGACAAATGCCGAAAAAAAGAAATTGACTGTATGGCATCTTTGGACTACTGATAGCGATGCAAACGCAAAATCATTTAGCAAAGTTTTAAAAGATTGGCAAGCACTTCACCCTGATGTAGAGGTTGAAATCGATGCCACTGAAAATGAAGCATATAAAACAAAGATTAAAACTGCCATTGCAGCAAATGAAGCTCCTGATGTATTCTTTGCTTGGGGTGGTGGGTTTGCAAAGCCTTTCGCTGAAGCTGGTGCTCTTTTGCCTTTAGATGACTATCTAAATGATGGTACAAAGGACAGGTTAACTGGAGGGGCTCTTGATAACTTTACTTACAATGGAAAAGCTTATGGCTTGCCATTTATAATGTGGGTAGGAACTCTATATTGCAACAAAGAGATGTTTGAAGCAAATAATATAACTCTTCCTACGACTAATGAAGAACTTTTAGCAGCTGCACAAGGTTTTAAAGACAAGGGTATAGTTCCTATTTCAGTTGGAGCAAAAGATGGATGGCCTGCCATGTTCTTTCAAAATGTATATGCAGTACGTACCGCAGGAGCTGAAGGCTCCAATACAGCTTTAGCAGGTGAAACTTCCTTTGATTTGCCTGAATTTGTTCAGAGTGCAAAATATCTTGATGATCTAGTAAAAGCTGGTGCTTTTGACCCTGGTGCTCTAGCTCTCACTTATGATGAAGCTAAGATGCCTTTCTTAAACGGTGAAGTTCCTATGCTTTACATCGGAAGCTGGCTTGCTGCTGAAGTCCAAGATGAAAAACTTTCTCAAGTTAAAGATAAAATAGTAGCTCTTAACTGGCCTTCCATAACAGATGGTAAAGGAGATGCAAATGAAATCCTCGGAGGATCTATTGACTCATTGATGGTAAGCAACAATGCAAAAGATAAGGATCTTGCTGTGGAATTTGTAAAATATGTGACTGAAAATATGTCAAAGGAAAGCTTTAGGCTCGGCGCTGGTATTGCTACCTGGAAATTTGATATGACAGATATTGAAGTAGATCCTTTAGTTCAACAGATAATAGATATTGCAAATAAGTCCCCTGGAGCAACCCTTGCCTGGGATACATTCTTAGAGGGTGAAGCTGCTGAAAAACATAAGAGCTTAGTTCAGCAAATTTTTGCAGGACAGATCACTCCTGAGGATTTTGCAAAGGAAATGGCAAAACTTCAAAAATAATGATCATAGGGGTGCTGTGCACCCCTTATTTACTATTTAAGGAGGATAATTATGGATAAAGTGATGAAAGATAAGGTAGCAATTTTAATCTTTGTCCTGCCTGCTCTTTTTATCTTCTCTGTCATCGTCATCATGCCTATTGCAGTTTCTATTTACTATTCTTTATTAAACTGGAATGGAGTCGGAAGCGGTACTTTTATAGGCATTAAAAATTATATAGAACTATTTACAAATACTGCTGACTATTTTCCAAAATCCATAATCAATTCAGCACTCCTTGCTCTGTTATCAGTATTTGTACAAGTACCTATAGCTCTTTTACTCGCTCTTGTTATTTCAAGAAAAATTAAGGGAGAATCCATATTTAGGAATATTTATTTTATACCAGTTATAATTTCAACTACAGTCATTGGTCAACTATGGATGAAGATATATCATCCAAATAATGGTCTTTTAAATTTGCTTTTAAACAATTTAGGACTTGGTTTTTTAAAAAGAAACTGGCTTGCTGATCCTCATGTCGCATTAGGTGCAGCTTTCTTTGTTCTTATATGGCAATATATAGGATATCATATGCTCTTATTATATTCTGCAATTAAAGCAATACCAACTACTATATATGAAGCAGCTGAGATAGATGGAGCATCTAAAACACAAGCTTCCCTAACTGTTACAATACCCCTTATAATGCCAATGATAAAGGTATGTGTCACATTTGCTCTTATAGGCTCACTTAAGACATTCGACTTAATCTATGTCCTTACAAAAGGCGGTCCTATACATGCAACTGAAGTGCCTGCAACTTTGATGTTCAGCAATATATTTCTTCAAAACCGATATGGAATGGGAAGTGCTATGGCTATATTTATTTTACTTGAGTGTTTGATATTTACTGTCATACTCCAAAGATTTTTTAAAGTAGAAAATTATGAGTATTGAGGAGGAGGATCTATGAAAAATAAGATAACAAATATAACACTTTATATTACATTGATAATAATAGCACTGATTCAGATATTTCCTCTATATTGGCTTTTTATATTTTCACTTAAAAATAATAAAGAAATATTTGGGAAAAACCCTTTAGCTCTCCCCACAGAATTTCACTTTGAAAATTATGCAGATGTTTTATCAAAAGGAAATGTAGCAAGATATTTTATGAATAGCGTTTTAGTAACATTTTTAACTATTCTAATTTCCACAATCATATCAGCTATGGCAGCATATGCAATTGCAAGAATGACCTGGAAATTATCTAATAAGGTTCTTCTATTCTTTCTTTCAGGAATGATGATACCCCTCCACGCTACGCTGCTTCCTCTATTTGTATTTTTAAAGAGGACAAAATTATATGACACACCAATTGCTTTGATACTTCCTTATGTAGCCTTTGCAATACCTATGGCTATTTATATATTTGTAGGATTTTTTAAAACTCTTCCTAGAGAGCTTGAAGAAGCTGCTTGTTTAGATGGACTTAATATTTATGGAATTTTTACAAAGATAATGCTGCCGCTTATACGCCCAGCTATTGCTACAGTTTCCATATTCACTTATTTAAGCTGCTGGAATGAGCTTATGTTCGCAATTTCATTTATAAGCAAACAACAGTGGAAAACTCTCACTGTGGGAATCATGGGCATGGTAGGTATGTATGCTACCAATTGGGGAGCACTTGGTGCAGGGCTTGTTGTGGCAACAGCACCAACACTCATAATCTATCTACTTATGAGCAACCAGATACAAAAGAGCTTTACAACTGGAGCACTAAAGGGTTAAATATTATATAGGAGGATGTTAAAATGGATTTTAAATTTGGCGTGGCAACTGCTGCATATCAAATAGAAGGTGCCGCATATGAGGATGGAAAAGGACTCAGCATATGGGACACTTGTTCAAAGCATAAGGGGCTTGTAAGAGATGGCCATACAGGAGATGTAGCTTGTGACCATTATCATAGATATGAAGAAGATATTGAACTTATGAAAGAATTAGGTATAGATGCTTATAGATTATCTATTTCCTGGCCACGAATTTTGCCTTCTGGGAAAGGAGCGATAAACCAAAAAGGGCTAGACTTTTATGATAGTCTTATAGATTCAATCCTTGAAAAAGGCATCACACCTTATATAACTCTCTTTCATTGGGACCTTCCCTATGATTTATATAAAGAAGGTGGTTGGCTAAACCGCAATATTGCAGATTGGTTTTCTGATTACACTGATATAGTTGTTTCAAAATTCTCAGATAGAGTTAAAAATTGGATAACATTAAATGAACCTCAGTGCTTTATTGGTCATGGCCTTCAAATTGGTGCTCATGCGCCCTTTTTAAAACTCCCTCAAAGAGATGTTTTAAATGGAGCTCACAATGCCCTCTTAGCTCATGGAAAATCCGTTCAAGCTATACGTGCAGCTTCAAAACAGGATTGTATAATAGGTTTTTGCCCTGTTGGTGCAGTAATAAGCCCTGAGACTAATAAAAAAGAAGATATAGAAGCTGCAAGAAGAGAGATGTTTAGATGTGATATAGATACTGTCTTTAATGCCGCATGGTGGTCAGATGCTGTTTTCTTTGGAAAATATCCTGAAGATGGAATAAATTATCATGGCGAAAACTTACCTAAGATTAAACAAGGCGATATGGAAATAATAAGCCAACCTGTAGATTTTTATGGGGTAAATATATATGATTGCCCAAGAGTTTATGCAGGTGAAAATGGAGAAGCTATATATGCTGCATTTGCCCAAGGGTTCCCAAGAACAAACTTCGATTGGGCTGTCACTCCTGAAGCTCTCTATTGGGGACCAAAATTCCTATATGAGAGATATAAAAAGCCAATAATCGTAACTGAAAATGGCCTTGCAGGTATGGATTGGGTGTGTGAAGACGAAAAAGTTCATGACGCTATGAGAATAGATTATATGAGCCGCTACCTTAAAGAATTATTAAAAGCTAAGGGCGAAAGCATTGATATTCAAGGGTATTTTGCATGGTCACTACTAGATAATTTTGAATGGGCTGAAGGGTATTTTAGACGATTTGGAATAGTCTATGTGGATTTTGAAACCCAAAAAAGAACTCCTAAAGACTCATATTATTGGTATAGAGATTATATTAAAAATTTTAAAAATAAATAGTGAATTGCCCATGCAATATGCATGGGTTTATCTATTCATGTTAAATAGTGTTAAAAAATACATATTAATATTGAAAAATACACAAATATATGTTAATATATTTGCATTAATTAACATGAGGTGTGATAGGTGTACAGGAAAATTGAGAAGTATCTTGTTCAATGGAAATCAAACAAATACCGTAAACCATTGATTATACAAGGAGCAAGACAAGTTGGTAAAACTTATTCTATACTAGAATTTGGACGCAATAACTACGAAAATGTAGCATATTTAAATTTTGAAACAAATCCATCTCTTATTAAGACTTTTGGCGAAAATATTACTCCAGAATATTTGATTCCTATTCTATCTAGGATATGTAATCAAACCATTATCCGAGAGAAAACATTGATCGTATTTGATGAGGTGCAGCTTTGTGAAAGAGCATTGACTTCTTTAAAGTATTTTTATGAAAATGCACCAGAATATCATATAATTGTAGCAGGAAGCTTACTTGGGGTAGCTGTAAATAGAGAAAATTTTTCCTTTCCAGTTGGAAAAGTGGATATAAAAACACTTTATCCCATGGATATGGAAGAATTTCTATTAGCTTATGATGAGCAAGAACTTGTAAATTGTATAAAAGATTGCTTTGAAAATAATTCCCCTATGCCGTCTGCGATGCATGAAATAGCTTTAAAATATTATCGTGAATATCTTGTTGTTGGTGGCATGCCTGATTGTATAAGCAAATATATAGAAACAAAGGACTTTATATTAATAAGGCATTCTCAGAATATGATTCTATCAAGCTATTTAAATGATATGAGTAAATATAATTCTCAAAATGAAATAAAAAAAACTCGCCTTGTGTATGATAATATAACTGTTCAGCTTTCTAAAAAAAATACTCGTTTCCAATATAAACTTATAAAGACTGGCGCAAGAGCTTCTGAATTTGAAAATGCAATTGAATGGTTAACTCTATCTGGAATTATTACTCGTATTTATCGTGTAGAACAAGCAAAAAAACCCTTAGAAAATTATAGAGATATAGATTCTTTTAAAGTTTACGTATCTGACATTGGTCTATTATGCGCAAAAAAAGAAATAGTTCCAGAAGATATATTATTTTTATCAAATGAATTAGATGATTTTAAGGGCGGCATGGTGGAGAATTATGTTTGTTGTCAGCTTATTGCAAATGAATATAAAGGATATTATTGGTTATCAGACAGAGGGGCAGAAGTTGACTTTGTTATTCAAAGGCAAGGAAAAATAATTCCAATTGAAGTAAAATCTGCTGATAATACAAAAGCCAAAAGTTTAGGAATTTATATTAGTAAATATAAACCAGAATATGCCATTAAACTATCAACTAAAAATTTTGGATTTGAAGACAGTAAAAAAACAGTTCCTCTTTATGCAGCTTTTCTATTATAGGAATGTCAACTACCCACCACTTAGCCCAACCATTGGTATATGTAAAAAATATTTATTAAATTTATTTACTAGTTTAAGTGAAAATCAATAATAATTTATAAATAAAGAATATCATGTTGCCAAATTTTAGATGAAGAGAGGAATTTTTATGATATTTTACTTTACTGGCTCTGGAAACTCATATTCTGTTGCCAAGCAAATAGGAGATAAAATTGGAGAGAACCTAGTTCCACTTGCACTTTTTAATGATTTTGAGTCTTGTCGAAATTGCAAATACATTGGTATTGTTTTTCCATGCTATATAGGTCAAGCGCCCGACATTGTTTTAGATTTCAAGGAAAAGTTATTCAGATATGTTGACAAAGATCATACATTTATTTTTTGTGTCATAACCTATGCAAATTCGCCAGCTAATTCCTATAATGCTTTTAAGAGAAGTATTCACGCTTGGTTTGAGGTGAAGATGCCTGAAAATGATATTGCCAACTCACACGCACCATCAAAGGAAAAAGAGGAACTTCTTTTGTCAAATGCAAAGATAAAGATTGATGGTTTTATAGAAGATATACTTGCTAAAAAGGAAGTAACTGTCGGATCACGTCCAGTACTTGGAGCCATATTGAAACTTGTTAGTAAGTCTATGAAAAAGATGTATGCTAACTTTGATACCTATTTGAGTGCTGATGCTAACTGTTCTAAATGTAAAATGTGTATCCAATATTGCCCTCTTAAAAACATTACCTTTGACAATACACCAGTGTGGGGCGGCAACTGTGCAAATTGCTTTGGTTGCGTCAATAGATGTCCTAAACAAGCCATACAGTACAAGAAAAAGACAGTTGGTAAACTGCGATATGTTCATCCAGATTATATGAAAATATATTATTAACCTGCCACACTCAATCCTTGTAGTTGTAGCCACTTTCCTCAAACCTGTACAGTCATTCGAAAATTCTGTAATTTCTGATTTAAGAGGTATAGAAAATAATGAGACAGGATAATTCAAGATCCTGTCTTATTTTTTATTGCCATCAAATATATCAAGCCCACCAGGTAAATAGTGAAAAGTTTCTTTCAAAAAAGTCTTATCTATGGTTTCTTTTAATTTTTCATAATTTTTTATCATAAATCCATAAAATAATACATCCAAAAGATGCTGAGAACTCAACCGGCTGCTCATTCCACCAATACGAAAAGCAGATTCATAACTATCTACATAAAGATTAACATCACATAATTCTAAGAGAGCATTATCAGTATGGCTGGTTATAGAAATAGATGGAACTTCTCTTTTCTTAAGATATTGAGCTACTCTTAATGTATCCTCAGTCTGGCCTGTATATGATAGTATTATAGCTAAATGATCCAAAGAGCACATAAGAGCATGCATAGCCATTTCTGAATAAAAAGAATAAGCAGTAGAGGGAATTCCCATGCGAAGTGCTTTAACCATGGCATCATGGCATATAAGGTTAGAAACCCCACTTCCATAAAAATCAATTTGCTTAGCATTTGTCATCATCCCAACAACCTTCTCAAATTTAGCAACTTCATTATGCTTTTTAACCTCTAAAACTGCTCGAACATTACTGCTCGTAACCTTATCTAAGATATCCGACATAGAATCTCCTGCATCTATTGGATCTTGATACTTAAATAAAGCTGTGGTATCTATATCATTTACACCCTTTGCAAGTTGAAGTCGAAAGTCAGTAAAACTGTCCATCCCTAGTTTCTTTGTAATACGCATAACTGTGCTTGAACTACTGATGCTCCCACACCTGAAGGAGTGGGGTTCTTAAATATATTGACTTTTTCTATACTCTCACTATGAAATAAACTCCATAGTTACAACATTATAGACGCTAATCAGTTTCTTTAAGACTTTCACTGCCAAACGTTACTCTTAACGCATTAACGACAGTCTAAGGCCCACATCAACACCTTTGTTTTTTTTTTGCTTTAAATTCCCATACTGGATATTTTTTTATCTTTGCTATTTTTAAATCTTTCGATTTCTCTATTATGAAGTATTTTAAAATTATCAAATTCGTTAAAACATAAACTTCTATCTATTTCTCTTAGATTATCTTTTACATTCATTATCAGGAATGCGCTGTACACATCTCTTTGGATCTTAAATCCATGAAAGTCATTCCACCTTTCAGACAATTCTTTTTTGTTATATTCATCCGTTATATGATTGTACTGAGATGCCTTGACCTCAGTTGTATTTATCCTTAATAACTCCTTATTATAGCAATTAAGCTTATTGTCTAATATGGTTAGAAACATACTTGGAGCTTTGTTCGTTAACGATTTTCCAAATCTCTTTTTTCGTTTAAACTTACCGTTCTCATTTTTTTCTGTTTTCTTTGATCTTGCTTGCAATCCTTTATAATTCATAGTTTCAACCAAAATTCTATCACCTAGACTGATTATATAATTAGCCAGTTTTTCATGAGATTGCTTTCTTATGCACGCTTGTTTTCTGTATATTTCAGATAATAAGTTTTGTGTTTTGATGTACCGTTTTGATTTTATCCAAATCAGTTTTTGTCTTTTGTCTTTGACCATGATTCCATTTTTGATTGTTCCATCGTCATTATAATTATTCGGATTGTTGGCTCTTCGCTGCCTGTCTAATTTTCTTTGAAGTATTAACTTTTGAGTTTCTATGTCATCTATCTCAGGACATAATTCTAATAGTTTCACTTCATTTTTACTTGAGATAGCGATTGTCTGGACGCCCATGTCAATTCCTACATTTCCTGTTCCTATGCTATTTTTAATTCCTCCAGTATCTTTATTGATTTTAGATGGGTGTATCCCATCCATAATCAATTGAATATAGAATTTATATTCCCCACGGACTAATTTTCTTAAAATCCTACAATATTTTATTTTATCTAATGCCAATGCTTCTTGCACATATAGATCGTTTTTATCTATGACTACATCAATTTCTAATCCATTCCATAATAATTTATTATTTTTAAATCTTATTCCAGATGTATTGGATTTTCCTTCAACGCTGTTCATTTCATTGTATTTTTTAAAATAAACTCTATCAGATTGATGCAACATAAATTTTTGAAACGCATCAAAACATCGAGTCGCTATTTTCTGAGCTGTGAAACTGTCTATGTTTTCTCGGAAGTGATGTTGCATTGACTTTACATAGCTATGAAGTGAATATTCTGTCAGTCCATATGTTTTATTTAAATCTTTGAATTTAAGATTACGAAGTTTACCTTTTTTCATCTTAACAGCTTTTCTGTATTCCTTAGATTCACACATGAGATTATATCTTTTATACAATTCACTTAAACAGCTATTATAAATGTTTCTACTTATGTTCAATCTTACATTCAGTGTTTCTTCTTGATATATTTCTGTATTTAATCTCAAAGTTAAAATATAACTACTGATGAATATTCACCTCTCTTTCAATATCTTGTCTTCTGAAATTTATCTAAAATATTATATCAAAAAACAATAATTAATTCAAACTACAGTAGCGCAAAAGCGCTAAATACCTCATAGCACACAATTAAAATCGTGTGCTATACTGTATTGATTTTGTCCTAACGGAATTGTTTTTCATCCCAGGATTGAAATCATGGGCTTTCAAACAACTGTAATAAGGGCATACTAGAGGACAAAAAAATAATGGGACCGCAAATTCGACGATGCAGTCCCTTTTATTTTGTGTATCAACAAAAAATGGTAAAATTTTCTATTTCTAAAACCAATATTTTTAGGATCGGTCTTAACACTAGACTTAGAGTTATTTTAAACGATTTTAATTTTTTTGTCAAATCTTATTATATTTTAGTAGGAGCTTCAAGTACTACATCTGCTATAGTGATAACTCAGTCAATCGTGAGTTTGACACGGTAACTAAAAAAATAGGTATGTATAATTTCTTGTATACCAGGGATGATAATGGTATAGAAAGAAATTTTTTTTGTCTTATTATCGTTATGTAATGTAGTAGAAGGGAGAAAAACAAGGGATTCTCAAAGAAGGATGATACAATTGTATTTAAAAACAACACACAATAAAAAAACAGGAAGGTCATATTTGTCAATTGTAAGAGGATATAGAGATGCACAAACAAGTAAGCCAAAATCAATAACTGTAAAATCAATTGGGTATTTAGATGAATTGGAAAAAGAATATAATGACCCAATAGAATATTTTAAAGAAGTTGCTAAGAATATGACAAAAGATTATAACTCAGAAAATGAAGCTATAACAATTAACTTCTTAAGAAATGAGATATTAGAAGAGAATACAAACAATAGGAAGAATTTAGGGTATGCAGCAATCCTAAAAATATACCATGAGTTAGAACTTGATAAATTCTTCATAAATAAACAAAGACATAAAGAATTTGAATATGATACAAATGCAATGATGATATTGCTTGTAATCTCAAGGCTACTTAATCCATGCTCAAAGAAAAAGACATATAATGAAAAAGATAAATACTTTGAGAGGTTTGATTTCACAATAAAGGATATATATAGAGGATTAACATATATATCAAAGATATCAAATGAAACTCAAAAGTATATGCATGAAAAAATAACTATAAAATATGGTAGAGATACAAGTTTAATTTATTATGATATAACAAATTATTACTTTGAAATTGATAAGCAAGACAACCTGAGGAGAAAAGGTGTATCAAAAGAACATAGACCTGATCCAATAGTTCAGATGGGACTAGCTATAGATAGAAATGGGATCCCCATATCCTATAAAATATTCAGTGGAAATAAATCTGAAAAATTAATGTTAAGACCAATGATTTCAGAAATAAAAAAAGAATACAAATTAGGTAGAATAATAATAGTTGCAGATAAAGGGCTTAATAGTGGTGACAATATATACTATACCACAACAGATAAAGACAAGGATGGGTATGTATTTAGCCAAACAGTAAGAGGTTCAAATAAAGAATTTAAAGATTATGTATTAGAAGAAAAAGGATATCGAAATAAAGAGGGTAAAGCAGCAAGTGGAGAAGATGAATTTAAAATTAAGTCAAGGATATATCCAAGAGAAATTGAAGTCACAACAGTAACAGGAAAAAAGGCTAAAAGAAAAATAGATGAGAAACAAGTTGTCTTTTATAATAAAAAGTATGATAAGAAGGCAAAAGCAGAAAGAAATGAAGTTATAGAAAAGGCTATAGCTCTAATAAGTAACCCATCAAATTATAAGAGGGCTACCACCTATGGAGCATCAAAATATATATTAAATCTTGAGTTTGATAAAAAGACAGGAGAAATAATAACCACAGATAAAGCATTGAAGCTTGATTTAGAGAAATTAAAAGAAGAAGAAAAATATGATGGATATTATTGTATAGTGACAAGTGAGCTAAAAGAAACAGACGAGAAAATAACAGAAATATATAGAGGGTTATGGAAAATAGAAGAATCATTTAGGGTAACCAAAAGTGATCTTGAATCAAGACCAGTTTATTTATCAAAAGAAGATCATATAAATGCACATTTTTTAACATGCTTTATATCATTAGTAATATCAAGAATACTTCAAATGAAAACAGGATATGAGTATTCAGTAAGTGAATTAATGAATAGTTTAAATAAAATATCATGTACAAATGAACAGGAAAATATTTATTTATTTGATTTTAGAAATGAAGTAACAGATGCCATAGGAAAAGCTCTAGGCATTGATTTTACTAAAAAAAGAATGCAATTATCACAAATAAAAAAAATTTTATCACAAGTAAAAAAAAGATGATTCTATAACAAATTTATGACTTTTTTTAAGGACCTACATTCCTTTAATTACAAAGGTTTGAGGTCCATTTTTACCTTTTTTAGGTGTCAAAGTCAGGTTTCATAACAACTACAAGTAATATGGGATATTTCAAAATATAATATGTTATATTTATGAAGTTAAAAATAGCAATAAATTCATGATTTCAAAAAGTGTACTTTTTGAAACATGGTATTATATAATTCTTATTAAACCTTATGATTATAATTTAGAGACAATCAAAACAATAAACGATGCAAGACGAAGAATAGATGTAAAAAAATTCTCTTCAGTTGATGAAATGTTTGAGAAGCTTGATAAAGATTGAAGACTCCAGTTATAACGGCAAAATTCAAGAAAGATTACAAATTATCAGCAAAACGAGGGTACGATGAAGGTATAAAAAATGGGATCAATTTAGGAAATGTAAATAATCAAAACTTTGTAAATGTGCCAATAGGAAGTATAAAAAAGAAGCTTTCCTATCTTTGTGAGTTTTATAGAATTAACTTCATAAAACAAGAAGAAAGCTATACTTCAAAAGCAAGCTTCTTCGACAAAGATATAATACCAACATATGATCCTAAAAATTATCAAAAGCTTGCAATTCGTTTTCCCAATTCATAGGCTTTCCGACAATCATCAGGAAAAACTTTTTCCCTGCGTTCTTTCCGTTCAGCTTCATTAAAACCTGCCAGATGATATTTTCTATAATCATTTACTTGCAGTGTTTCTGTGGATTCCACGGTTCCTATATATTCAAAATTCCAACCAAGTATCATCTCATATTTCTTATACAACTCATCGAAGTAGCCTGCTGACCCGTTCATGGTATATATAAAACCTGTTTTTAGTTTTCCTGTGAAAATTGCCTCATTGTTATCGAAGTTAGCATACTGGTATATCAGCCGTTCTAAAAAAGCCCGCATCATGGCAGATACATCCATCATATAGATAGGCGAACCCAATATCAGCCCATCACTCTGGTCAATTTTATCAAGAACAGGTTTAAGATCATCGTTTACCGCACAATGCCCAAGACTTTTGCTCCCTCTGATTTTACAAGCCAAACAGCTTGTGCATCCTTTGTAGTCTAAATCATATAGATTGATAAGCTCTGTTTGCGCACCAATACTTTGCGCTCCTTCAATCGCATGATTTAGCAGAATGTGTGTATTCCAATTTTTACGAGGACTTCCATTAACAGCGATAATTTTCATTGTATTTTACCTCCTTACCATAGCCTTGCCCAAGTCAAAGGCTTTTTGACAGTCGTGTGGAAAGACTTTTTTCCTGCGCTCTTTTCGTTCAGCTTCATTTAACAATGCCATGTGAAATTTGCTATAATCCTCTACTTGTAGTGTTGCAGTTGAAAGTATTGTTCCTGTATATTCAAAATACCTTTCGAGCGTGCTCTCATAACCTTTGAACAAATCATGGAAATTATATTCCTTCATATTTTCGTCTGTCGCATTCATGGTATAAATAAATGCTGTTCTTAAATTCCCGTGAAATAAGGACTCATCAAAGCTGTCGTAGCTTAAATACTGGAAGATAAATCTTTCCCAAAATGCCCGCAGCATTGCAGTTATATCACCCAAATAGATGGGCGAACCCAATATCAAGCCATCACTTTTGCCGATTCTATCAAGAACAGGTTTAAGGTCATCGTTTACCACACAATGCCCCAGACTTTTACTTCCTTTGGCTTTACAGCCTAGACAACCGGTGCAGCCTTTATAATCTAAATCATAAAGATTGATAAGCTCTGTCTGTGCGCCTACGCTTTGTGCACCCTCCAGAGCTTTATTCAATAAGATGTGAGTGTTCCAATTTTTTCGTGCGCTTCCATTTACGGCA
>JAVBPQ010000112.1:0-12283 GCA_031549525.1 Clostridiaceae bacterium
ACACTCATTTCGTCAAAGTGTTTCATTGTTATAGTATCTACCCCTGGAGTGTCTTTTCCATTGTTTGTTTTGATATTTCTATATGCTAGTAGAATATTTTGTTTGCATGATATGATTTCTATTAAATGTTTAAATTCTTTATTTTCCTTACTTTGCTTATAAAGGTTGTCATAGATTCCTTGCATATCATAATATTCGTTGTTTCTTAAACTTTGTTTCTTCTTTTTCTCATTTTCACTGTTCAAGTCATACTACCTTCCTTTTTTTGGAAGCTTTCTTCTTTTAGTCTCACAAGAACCTTGATTTATTTTCTCTTGTTTTTTCTTTTATGAACTGTCTAGTGGCTATCCCTTCACAGCTTGTTATCACTGTTTCAGTGGTACTGTGCCACCTCTTTCACATTGATTAAATATAGTTATACAATGTATTGTTTTCCTATATTCTACCTCATTGAGGTTGCATCCTCTAAGTATTCAATGCTTACCAAGTTCCCTATTTACTATCCTTTCATAATTCCTTAGGCTATTGGTGTAAGCCTGTATGCTTGATAGCGCCTTTAACACTATAAGGACTTTCATAAGAACAACTTTTACTTATCCTCACATACCTCAACTTTGTATTGAGTGTTACCTTTTCGATAACATGTACATCTAGACTTGTATTTTCCCAATTTCGTCAGTACTTTTGTACATCCTAGCCATAGAATTTTTATGGACAACCGACCTATCATACACTCGACTACCTCTAGTTCGCTTTTCCTGTTGCAATTATTTCATTCCATTTTTCAGGATGTACTCTCAGCCGTCATCTGCGGGCTCTAGAACAATTTCTTATGCAATAGATTTTGCTCTCCGCTGTCTTATTGTGAGCATTTCGGGGCGTTACTCCCTCATTCTACTCATCGTAAATAGAGTTCAAATGTTTCCATTTGGCTAAACTTTTCATTTAGCAACTTGTCGCGCTATTCTGATTTAACGTAGCACTCGAAGTGCTTAGTGTAGTCAATTTGGCTTAATCGCATTTCTGCCTCAAGCCCCTAGATTTATCTATGGGGTGAGTTGACTATTAACCCCCATCATATATTCTCCCACCTCTTCCTGAGTTAAGCTATCAGAAGGAGATATTTTTACAAGCTTCCCATTATAGATTATCCCAATAGTATCTGCTAAAGACATTATCTCATCAAGCTCAAGTGAGATTAAGAGTATAGCATTTCCCTTATCCCTCTCCTCTAAAATCCTCTTTCTTATATTGCTTATAGCACCAATATCAAGCCCACGAGTAGGCTGAACAAATATTATAAGTTTTGAATCAAGCTCTATTTCCCTTGCAATTATTAATTTTTGCTGATTTCCACCGCTCATAGATCTTGTAGTTGTTTTTGCACCACTATTGCATCTTACATCATAGGTTTTAATCAAGGAATCTGCAAAAGAATTTATATCCTCCTTATTTAAAAAACCTCTTTTACAAAATGGCTCTTTAAAATAGTTCTTCAATATAAAATTATTAGCAACATCAAATTCAAGTATAAGTCCAACGTTTTGCCTATCTTCAGGAATATAAGAAATGCCTTCAAAAACCCTTTCTCTTATAGACATATTTGTTATATCTTTTCCATTTAAATAAATCTTACCCTTTGCTAAACCAATAAGCCCATAAATTGCATCTGCAATCTCAATCTGTCCATTATCGCTAACTCCAGCTATAGCAAAAATTTCATTCTCATGTATATTAAAATTTACATCCTTTACAATTTCAAAATTATCCATGTTTTTAACAGTCAAATCACAAACCTTTAAAACTTCTTTTCCAAGCTTTGCCTTCTTTTTTTCAATATCAAAAGATACATCGCTTCCAACCATGAGCCTTGCCATATCCTTTGTAGATGCTTCTTTTGCATCAAAAACTCCCACAAGCTCTCCCCGTCTTAAAACAGCAAATCTATCAGAGATCTTTTTAATCTCTTCAAGCTTATGGGTTATTAAAATGATGGTTTTTCCTGAATCCCTTAAATTGGTTATGATCTTTAATAAAAACTCTATCTCCTGAGGAGTTAAAACGGCTGTAGGCTCATCAAATATGAGTATTTCAGCATCTCTATATAGCATCTTTAAAATCTCAACCCTCTGCTTTACAGATACGCTGACTTCTTCAATTTTTTGTTTAGGCTCCACTTCTAAACCATACTTTTTAGATAATTCCCTTATTTTATTATCAGCAAAATTAATGTCTAAAGAAGGTAAAAAATTAAAAAGCTTCTTCTCTGGTTCTATTCCTAAAACTATATTTTCAGAGATTGTATAAGGTTCTACCAATTTAAAGTGCTGATGGACCATTCCAATATTTAATTTAGCGGCTACGCTTGGAGAGGATATTATCTCCTTCTTTCCCCTTATGAATATCTCACCTTCATCAGGGTCATACATACCAAATAGTATGCTCATAAGGGTGGATTTCCCTGCTCCGTTTTCTCCAAGTATAGAATAAATTTCACCCTGCCTTATCTCTAAAGTTATATTTTTATTTGCAATAATTCCTGGAAAACGCTTTGTGATATTTCGCATTTCAATAACATTTGAAGACATTTTATCACCTCTTATATAAAAGTGAGGCATTTAGCCTCACTATATTATTAATTTACACTTTTTAAACCTGGAAAGTCCTCTGGAGTATGACCGTTAAAGTTTGCAGGAGGTGTTATAGCTTTTGTCTTAACTAAATTATATACTTCCTCTAACTTTTGAAGCGTTTCAGGTTTTAATTGTTGACGTCCATCTTCCTTAACATACCCTGTTGAATCTGTATCAGCATGTAAGAGTATATTTTCTCCTTTAAATGAGCCATCCTTAATAGAATCAAGAGCACGCTCTACCCCTAAATGCATAACTTTTAAAGCTGATGTTAAGACCACATTTTTATCTCCGCTCTTACCATCGTCAAATTGATCTACATCGCAACCTATAACCTTAACATTTTCGGCTTCCTTTGCAGCTGTGAAAACCCCATTTCCTGAAGCTCCTGCTGCAACAAATATGATATCACACCCTTCTTTAATTAGAGCATCTCCTACAACCTTACCTGTAGATTCATCATTAAAATCACCAACATAATTTCCCCCAACATTTACACTGTTTACATCTGTTCCAGCATAAGATGGAAGTTCAACTATTTTTGTAGTTGTTCCCATATGCTTCTCTGCATAAAGAACGCCTGCCTCAAAACCATATTGATAGTTTACATTTGATGGATATGCAATGCCATTTACCACAGCAACCTTACCTGTTTCAGATTCAAGAGCAGCTGCAATACCAGAAAAGAAACCTGATTCTTCTTCAGCAAATGTCATGGCATAGACATTGTCAAAAACCTCTTTATCTTCAACCTTAGTTGGGAATGTATCTATTAATATGAACTTCTTTTCTTTATTCTCCTCTGCAAATTTTGAAATATCAGCAAATTGGAATCCTGGAGTTACTATTACATCATAATCTGCAAGGACGTTTCCTATTGCTGTAACAGCTGCTGAGATATCTGTTTCTTGTACAGCTTTTACAGTAGCATCAGGATTTTTTTCAATAAATTTAAGTATTCCATTATAATTATCTTGGTTAAATGAACCATCATCAACACCAGATGGACTTGTTACTATGACAATCTTAAGAGCTTCTTTAGCTTGAGCTTCAGTTTTGTTCTCTGCTTGGGTTTCATTTTGAGCTGTGGTAGTATTTTCAGGTTGTTTTGTGGTGTTTTCTGTAGTAGATGGTGTAGTACAGGAGGCTGTAACAAGAGATAACATGGCTGCTAAAGCTAACATTTTGATTTTTTTAAATTTTCCCATCTCAATCCTCTTTTCTTTTTTCTTTTTTAAATTAGTTAAGCATATTTTTGATTTCCCCAATGGATTCTGTTATTAATTTTTTAAATGAAGGTGCCACTTTATTTGCTATTTCATAGACCTCTTCTTCTGTAATAGGTTTTTTTGACATTCCAGAGCATAAATTGGATATACAGCAAATACCAGCTACCTTAACTCCCATAGCAGACGCGGCTGTAGCTTCACAGGCTGTACTCATTCCAATAGCATCTGCACCAAACCCTCTTGCCATTCTTATCTCAGCAGGAGTCTCAAACTGTGGACCGCTTGTTTGAAGGTATATTCCCTTTTTAAGTATTATACGGTTTTTATTTGCCGTTTTATCTATTGTTTCTATTAACTCTTTATCATATACATTAGTCATATCTGGATATCTTGCCATGAGGTTTTCTAATTGAGGACCTCTAAGAGGTGCTGGAACAAACCAAGAAATATGATCCTCTATCACCATAAAATCTCCTGGATTAAGATTAAAATTAACTGCTCCTGCTGCATTTGTTATGAGCAATGCTTTTATCCCCATGAGTCCCATTAACATTGTAGGTATAACAACCTCAGAGACATCATAACCTTCGTAATAGTGTACTCTCCCTTGCATGATGACAACAGGTACATCTTTCACATAACCAAAAATAAACCTTCCCTTGTGAGTTGAAACTGTAGAATAAGGCATCCCTTCTATATCTTTGTAGTCTATTATAGAATGAATTTTTACACATTCATCTCCATAGCTACCTAATCCAGAACCTAAAATAAGTCCAATATCTGGCTTAAAATTTATTTTTTCTTTTAATGATTCCAATGCTTTTTGAAGCCTACTTTCCATTTTTCCTCCTTGCAAAATTATGTATAAATCGCAATTAAAAACATTAAATCGCAATCAAATCCAATCTCATCATACTAACTATATATTCGTTTGTCAATATTGGCGATTATCTTATCAAAAAAACTGTAAGATTAAGAAAAAGTGCCCATAAATGAGCACTTTATATGATTTATGTAAAAGCATCTTTTGGAACATGTTTTTAAAAACTAAAAATACAATTTAAATATATAACATATGGTCTAGCTTTTTTGAATAGATATAAAACAAATAATGATATCAGGAGATTTAAACAAAAATGAATAAAGATAATTTTTTCAGAAAATCATTTTTACTAACTTTATCAAATTTAACAACAGGAATACTTGGGCTTATCTTCATGATTACTCTATCAAAAGAATTAGGACCTGAAGGAGTTGGTATCTATAGACTTGTAATGCCAATATTCAGTCTAGTTATCTGCTTAATTTGTGGTGGAATTCTCATCGCAATTTCCAAGCTTTCAGCAGAATACTCAGGAAAAAAAGATTATATCAATTTACATAAAACAATTTCTGCTACTTTAAAATTAAATTTATTATGGGGAGCTTTTATACTCATAATATTTTATTTTTTCTCTGGCTACATAGGAACATATATTATAAAAGATATAAGAACAATAAACGCCCTTAAAATTCTCTCCCCTGCTATGTTTTTTATCGCCATTTCAAATACATTAAAAGGTTATTTCTATGGTGTTTCAAAGATATTCATCCCTGCTATAATAGATGTTTTTGAAAAAGCCATGAGAATCGTTGTTTTTATATTTTTAATAAACTTATTTGGAAAAGATAGCATCGAAAAAACAGTTACAATAGCTTATTTCTCACTATTAATAGGAGAATTTGTATCTCTCTTATTGCTTTACATATATTATAAGCTTGATAAAAATAAAATAGATGTTAAAGATATGGAACCAATAAGCACAAAACAGATAATATTTAGCGTGCTTGTTATAGCTTTACCCCTATGCTTAAATGGCTTAATAGGAGATGTTTTTTCTTCAATTTCAACCCTTATTGTTCCAAGAAGGCTTGTATTTTCTGGCATGGAATATAGTGAAGCAATGGCTACAATCGGAAAATTTATAGGAATGGCTTTAAATATAGTATTCTTCCCATTTGTAATAATAGGCTCCATTTGTACATTGCTCATTCCAGATCTTTCAGCGAGCATAAGCAAAAAAAATTATCATAATGCAGAACGCAGGATATCTCAAATAATAAAAATCTCCTACTTATTAGGCTTTTCAATCTTTATAATAGCAAAGACCATACCAGATGAATTAGGGCTTATAATATTTAATAGAAATGATCTAGGAGAGTATATATCATTTTTATCAATAACAGCCCCAATAGTTTCAACTTCAGCTGTCACTTATGCAATATTAAATGGAATTGGGAAACAAAAGATAATCCTAAGAAATTCAATTCTCATGTCCATATTTGAAATCATATTTTTGTACATATTGCTTGGAAACCCATACCTAAATATTTATGGATTTGGAATAAGCTTGATGCTTACATCAACAATGAGCTTGATTTTAAATTGTTATGAGATCAGTAAAAATTTTAAAATAGCTATATCCTTATTTACATTTTTATTTGACAGTTTAACTTGTATCTTAGTATTTTATATATTAAAGATTGTCACCATGTTTATGCCAAATAGCTTAAACTTATTTAAAATGATTTTAGTAATGCTAGTAAGTTTCACCACTATATTTGCTCTCTTTTATATTAAAAAATCAAATAAGAGCATTCAACCACAGTTATAGAGAAAATAATTTTCAAAATAAAACCTTCTAAAGTAATGAATATTGATCTCCGATTTTCCTCCTTTGATGATTTTATCATGATTAACTCTATAGGAGAATCGGTTTTTTTTATCCTTTTTCTTTCTTTCCTCGTAATTTTTCGAATTTTTATTCTTTCACAAAATTCCTAGTCGAATCATATAATTAAAGTTAGGAGGGGAAAATTATGAAAACTAAAAAAACATCGAATAGTTTCTTTTTTAAACTTATAGCTTCCTTTACAATTTTTATGACTGCAGGAATTTTTACATTGGTTTCTAGTTCAAAAACTGTTTCTGCCACTAATGTTGATTTAAGGTCTCCAATAGTTTTAAAAGAGAATGTAGTAAATGAGATGAGAGTTTGTGATGAAACTTCAGTAACTTTGTCATCAAATGCTTCTACTGGTTATGCATGGGATGTCACATTCTCTAAGAGTGGGATTTTAGATTTAGTATCTAGTGAATATATAGAGACGCAAACACAAAGTGATCCCGTAATAGTTGGAGCTCCTGGAAAACAAGTTTTTAAACTAAAAGCAGTGGCACCAGGAAACTGTACTCTAACATTTAAATATTTTATGCCATATGCAGGTGTGGAATCTGCTACAGAAACTATTGTCTACCATATAAATGTTTTGCCTGAAAATGTTTTACCTGAAAATGTTTTGCCTGAAAATGGTTCGCCTAACGGGGAAATAAGTAAGATTAATACAGTTAAAATTTCAGATACATTTATAGTGAAGCTACCATCAAATTCTTCAACAGGATATAGTTGGTCTTACACAGCTTCAGATCCAAAGATTATAAGTTTAATATCTAGCGACTATGTTGCTTCTTCAGATATACCTGGCGCTCCAGGAACACAAGTTTTTACCTTCGAACCTACAACTACAGGCAATGTAACGTTGACATTTAAATATTATAGACCATTTGAAGGAATAAAGAGCTATAGTAAAACAGTAGTTTGTGACATACAAATAGTTAATCCATGATGGGAAACTTCTTGTATCAAAGGTTAAATTAGGAGGGGAAAATTATGAAAACTAAAAGAACAGCTCATAGCTTATTTTTAAAAATTATAGCCTCTTTTACAATTTTCATGACTGTAGGGATTTTTACATTGGCTTCTAATTTAGAAACTGTTTCTTCAACTAATGTTAATTCAATCAATGTTGATTCAACTGACGTTGATTCAAAATCTTCAATAGTTTTACAAGAAGGTGTAGTAAATGAGGTAAAAGCTGGTGATAAGTTTTCAATAAGTTTACCAGTAACTCCTTTATCATCAGCTTTACCATTATCTGAAGTTTATGCATGGTTTACCTCGTTCTGTACTGATGGTATTTTGATTTTAGATTCTATTAGTTTTGAAGATGGTATAGAGCCTAGTTATCAAATTATTACACTACAAGCAATAGGACCAGGAAGCTGTAATTTAACATTTGCTTATTCTTCACGATTTGGAGACGTAGATTCTGTTAAAGAAACTATTACTTATACTATAAAAGTTTTACCTGAAGAAGTTGTACCTGCAGATGGAGTTATTTTAGATGATCAAAAAATTAATGAAGTTCACATTTCAGATGTAGTGAAAGTGCAGTTACCATCAAATCCTTCAACAGGGTATATTTGGTGTTATGGAGCTTCAGATCCAAGCGCTTTACGTTTAATATCTAGTGATTATGTTGATCCTGATTCTTCAGTGCCTGGTGCTTCAGGAACTCAAATCTTTACTTTTAGAATTATGCATAAAGGCATGGTAGAATTGATTTTTAGATACAGACCAGCTGAAGGAATGGCAAATGATAATAAAACAGCAGCTTATGATGTATTTATATTACCTGGATTAAACCGCTATGTCAGGTAGGTCTGTTTAAATTGTAGCTATAAATCTAAAGTTTCTTCAATTATATTTCTATGTTTAAATTTATAATTTTAAGTGAGCTGTTGTTCACTGATTTTTTTATCAGTGAACGACAGCTCCTTATATGTTGGCATTCAATTTCCCTCTAAGAAAACCAGTTTTCCAGTTTTTTTATATTTTTTCTTTCTTTCATCATAATTTCTCAAATTTCTATTCCTTCACAAAATTCCTCGTTAAATCATATATTAAACTTAGGAGGGGAAAATTATGAAAAATAAAAAAACATCTAATAGTTTCTTCTTAAAACTCATAGCTTCTTTTACAATTTTCATGACTGTAGGAATTTTTACATTGGTTTCTAATTTAGAAACTGTTTCTCCAACTAATGTTGATCAAAATAATATTTGTTCAACTAATATTGATTCGACTAATGCTGATTCCACTGATACTAATTCCACTAATGTGGATTCAACTGATGTTGATTCAACTAATGTTGATTCCACTGGTGTTGATTCTACTAATGTTGATTCCACTGGTGTTGATTCTACCAATGTTGATTCAACCGATGTTGATTCTATCGATGTTGATTCTACTGACGTTGATTCAAAACCTTCAATAGTTTTACAACAAGGTATAGTAAATGAAGTAAAAGCTGGTGATGAGTTTTCGGTAAGTTTACCAGTAACTTCTTTATCATCAGCTTCAATAATATCTGAGGTTTATGCATGGTTTACTTCAGTCTGTGCTGAGGACATTTTAACTTTAAAAGCTGTCAAGTTTATAGATACAAGCTATGAGGTAGGTGGAGGTCCTAGTTATCAAGTTATTACAGTAAAAGCAATAGGACCAGGAAGCTGTGATTTAACATTTAATTATTCTTTACTATTTGGAGACATTGATTCTGTTAAAGAAACTATTGTTTATAATATAAAAGTTTTACCTGAAGAAGTTGTACCTACAGATGGAGTTATTTTAGATGATCAAAAAGTTAATGAAGTTCATATTGGAGATGTAATTATAGTGAAGTTACCATCAAATCCTTCAACAGGATATATGTGGTGTTATGGATCTTCAGATCCAAGCGCTTTACGTTTAATATCTAGTAACTATGTTGCCCCTGATTCTTCAGCACCTGGCGCTCAAGGAACACAAATCTTTACTTTTAGGGCTATGCATAGAAGCTCAGTAGAATTGACTTTTAGATACAGACCAGCTGAAGGAATGGCTAATAATACCGAAACAGCAATTTATGACGTATTTATAGAGCCTTCGCTAAGTCACTATCTCAGGTAGATCCATATATTTAAATTGTAGCTATAAATCTTAAGTTTCTTTAATTATATTTTGATGGTTTAAATTTATAATTTTAAGCAAACTGTTGTAAAGCTGATAAAAAAATCAGTGAACAATAGTTTCTTATTTTTGGTTTATAATTTAGAAACTGCTTCTAATATTGATGAAGATGACATAAAGAAGATTAATAAATAACTATTCTAAAACAATAGTTTATATAGAAGTAATTAATTGTTGAGAATTATACAATTCTTTAATAATTAAATTTTAGGAGGGAAAAATTATGAAAAATAAAAAAACAGCTAATAGTTTCTTTTTAAAACTTATAGCCTCTTTTACAATTTTCATGACTGCAGGAATTTTTACATTGGTTTCTAATTTAGAAACTGTTTCTTCGACTAATGTTGATTCAACTAATGTTAATTCCACTAATGCTGATTCAACCAATATTAATTCCACTGATGTTAATTCAACTAATATTGATTCAACTAATATTGATTCAACCAATGTTAATTCCATTGATGTTAATTCCATCGATGTTTATTCAAAATCCTCAATAGTTTTGCAACAAGGTGTAGTAAATGAGTTAAAAGCTGGCGATGAGTTTTCAATAAGTTTACCAACAAATTTATCATCAACTACACCAATACCTGATTTTTGTGGATGGTTTACCTCGTTCTCTAAGGATGAGGTTTTGATTTTACAATCTGTCAGTTTTATAGATCTAAGCTATGATATAGAAAAAGGTCCAGGGCCTAACTCTCAACTTATTACAATAAAAGCAATAGGACCAGGAAGCTGTGATTTAACACTTAATTATGCTCCAGTATTTGGAGATATAGATTCTATTAGAGAAACTATTGTTTATAATATAAAAGTTTTACCTGAAGAAGCTACTCCTACAACTGGAGTTATTTTAGATAGTCAAAAAATTAATGAAGTTAACATTTCAGATGTAGTGATAGTAAAGCTATCATCAAATCCTTCAACAGGATATACTTGGTGTTATGGATCTTCAGATCCAAGCGCTTTACGTTTAATATCTAGTAACTATGTTGGTCCTGATTCTTCAATACTTGGTGCTCCAGGGACGCAAATCTTTACTTTTAGAGCTATGCATAAAGGTTCATTAGAATTGACGTTTAAATATTATAGACCATTTGAAGGAATGGCGAATGATACTGAAACAGTAGTTTATGACGTATTTATAAAACCTACATTAAATCGCTATCTCAGGGGGAATCCATAGTTCATATGTTTTAATTGTAGTTGTAAACCTAAATTTGATGGTTAAAATTTATAATTTTAAGCAGGCTGTTGTTAACTGATAAAAAAATCAGTTAACAACAGCCCTTTATCTTTTTTTCATAGTAATTTTCTGAGCATCTATTCCTTCACAAACTTTCTTATTGAATCATATAATTAAACTAGGAGGAAAAAATTATGAAAACTAAAAAAACATCGAATAGTTTCTTTTTAAATCTTGTAACCTCCTTTACAATTTTTATGACTGCAGAAATTTTTACATTGGTTTCTAATTTAGAAACTGTTTCTGCTACTTATGAGGACGACATAAAGAAGATTAATATGGTTAAAATCTCAGATACATTATAGTAAAGCTACCATTAAATCCTTCAACAGTATATAGAATATAATATTAACGTTTAAATATTATAGACCATTTGAAGGAATAAAAAGCGATGCTAAAAACAGTAGTTTACAATATAAAAATAGTTAATTGTTGAGAGTTTTGCAATTCTTTGATAATTAACTTAGGAGGGAAATTTATGAAAAATAAAAAAAAAGCTAATAGTTTCTTTTTAAAACTTATAGCCTCTTTTACAATTTTCATGACTATAGGAATTTTTATATGGGTTTCTAATTTAGAAACTGTTTCTGCAGCTAATGTTGATACAAATAATATTAATTCCACTAATATTGATGATACTAATATTGATGATACTAATAGTGATGCCACTAATGGTGATTTAAAACCTTCAATGGTTTTACAACAAGGTGTAGTAAATGAAGTAAGAGCTGGTGATGAGTTTTCAGTAAATCTACTAACAAATTTATCATCAACTTTACCAGCATCCGAATTTTACGGATGGTTTACCTCTTTTTCTGAAAATGATATTTTGACTTTAAAGTCTGTCGACCTTGTAGACCCAAAATATGAGGCAGGTGTAGGTCCTAAATATCAACTTATTACATTAAAAGCAATAGGGCCAGGAAGCTGTGATTTAACATTTAATTATGCTCCAATATTTGGAGACATGGCTTCTATTAAAGAAACTATTGTTTATAATATAAAAGTTTTACCTGAAAAAGTTACACCTACAGATGGAGTTATTTTAGATGATCAAAAAATTAATGAGGTTCACATTTCAGATATAGTGATAGTAAAGCTACCATCGAATCCTTCAACAGGATATATTTGGTGTTATGGATCTTCAGATTCAAGCGCTTTACGTTTAATATCTAGTAATTATGTTGCCTCTGATTCTTCAGTAGTTGGCACTCCAGGAACGCAAATCTTTACTTTTAGAGCTATGCATAAAGGTATGCTAGAATTGACGTTTAAATACAG
>JAVBPQ010000191.1:0-6672 GCA_031549525.1 Clostridiaceae bacterium
AGTCTGAGGCTCGTATCAAAACCTTTGAATCACATACAAAGTTTTACTCAGGAGATGTTTGACTCCTGAAACCATATACTTTGTTCACTTTTCAATGAGCATTGTTTATTTAAAAATATTATATCCAAAAACAATAATTAATTTAAACTACAGTAGCACAAAATGCGCTAAATACCTCATAGCACACAATTAAAATTGTGTGCTATACTGTATTGATTTTGTCCTAACGCAATTGTTTTTCATCCCACCCCTGAATGGAGTGGGATGAAAAACAACAAATCTGTAACTATTAAAATTAGTTATGTATTTGTAGAGGTGAGGGCTTCATATAGAATAAAAATCAATGAAAACACAGATGATAAAACGATTTAACTATTTATTTTGATATCTTACAGCAAACTATATGGTAATATAGTATAATACAATTAATAGAATAAGGGCTAAGGAAGGCATCAAATGAAAAGAAAAATAGCAACAAATATAATGATTATAACTTTAATAATTAGTGTAGTTTCTCTAAGTAGCTGTGCTGTTATTTCTGATAAATTTAAGCAAATTAAAGGAAAGCTGTTAGGTAATTCATATACAATTTACCAATACGATAATTATGGAAATCAAACATTAAAAACTAATGGTACAAGTATTGACATAGCACCATATGATGCAACTACAGATGAAAATGGTAATACTGTTACTAATTCAGTTTTAGACATAACTATAGATGGTAAACAAATTCTTGCAGTTGGGAATACGTTAACATTTGAGGAAACAGGAATTGATAAACTTGCTGGCTTTGAAGAAATTAAAAACTTTGCAGAAATTAAAAGCAATTCTGGTCTTAGATATATCCCTTTTGATAATTTTGTAAATGATTTGAAAAATAAAATGGGTAAAAAAAGGATGATTTTAGTTTATTCACAGCTTGGTAACCCAATTGGAATTTATCAAGGTAATAACGTTTTAGTAACTGTTCCATCTGATTTACCTAAGATGACTAGAATTAATATAGATGGTAAATCGCTTTATTTGTATAGAGTTAATTATACAATTATTGATTCAAATTTAGTAAAATAATAACTAAAACCACTACCATTGTTTATATTATAAAAAAATCTCTTTTTTAAATAAATTAACTAAATTTTACTAATGGTTATTCTATTTTGTTCTACTTTAAACATATCTTGAGGAAAACCCAGATTTGGACTTACATGCGTTTTACTAACAGTGCTTTGTAAAATATATAGAATATTGAGTTTTAGATATTGAAATAGCTAGGAAATGTTATACAATTATACTAATGAATACAATAAATACAAAAATTATCCGGCGAGTAGGAAGAAGATAGCAGGAACTTGCTTGGACGGGACTTTATCATTATGATGAGGATGGTGATAGAGAGCAGGCAGTTCTATATGTAGAAAGGATGTAGTCGCCGAAAGGTGTGTCCATTACTGTTGTTTGGCAGCTATACTTAAAATATTCGTTAGGAACTTAGTTTCCTGTAGGGATATTTTCAGTGGGTGCAGCAAATGATGGTTTGGTGACCTTCCCAGTGCCAGGGCGTGATGGTAAATAGAGCGGATGAAGGCAAGTCTGTTTAAATATAAAGAAGTGATTAAAAAGTTAGGTTTGAAATTAAATAGTTTAGTTTTAGAAGGTTTATTCTTGGAAAACCTCCAAAAATAGATACCTTAAGTTAGTGTACAAAAAAATAAAGAAAAAGTAAAAAAATTACATAATAAACTCGAACCTCTGAAAGGGTCAAAAAGGGGGTACCTTAGGAGGGCAGAAAATAGGCAAAAATGCATAAAAAAAAGCATTTACATAAGTGTTTTCATAATGAGTTTAACGGCTATATAAAATTAATACAAATTCAAAAGGCACGGTGGGAAATCAACCCTAACCGCGCCTTTTCATTGAAAAGGATTCTTGATATTCTCTAATATTGTATTAGTCTATTATTTCTACAAACCCACCTGAACCGTTTACTCTGATTCTTTGACCATCTTTAATGAGCTTTGTAGCATTCTCTACGCCAACAACAGCGGGAAGCCCATACTCTCTCGCAATAACCGCACCATGCGTCATCATTCCACCAATTTCAGTAACAAGCCCTTTAACGGATACAAATAGAGGTGTCCAGCTAGGATCCGTAAATGCTGTTACGAGAATGTCGCCTTCCTCCAGGCTTGCCTCCTCCATTCGTAAAACAACTCGTGCTCTACCTTCGATTACGCCAGAGGAAACTGCAATTCCACATAACGCTCCTGCAGGGGCGTCGCTCTTGTCATATTCGCTCGTTATAATTTCGCCATCAGAGGTTATTACGCGAGGCGGCGTCATCTTTTCATAAATGAAAAAATCCTCCTTGCGATTAGCTATAAGGGTATAATCAAGCTGCCCAGTTCGTACAACATCGCCTAACTCCTTGAAATTGAGATAATAAATGTCCTCTAAATATTGTATGATTCCTTTTTGAACGAGCATTTCGGCCTGCTTTAAAAGAACTTGTTTATAAAGCAGGTAATGATTCATCATTATATATTTAGGGAATTCCCGGATTCCCACGTAATTGCGAAAGACAAAAATGAGTTTTTCGAGGGATTTAACCTTACTCCTGCCTCCAGGCAGCCTGTGAATTTTTTCGAGCCACTCCTTTGTTTTTGTCTCTACCTCTTTGTTCATGCGTTTTAGCGTTGCTTCATGTGCGCCAGGCTCAAAGTTCTTTATATTACTAAGAATCATTGGTATGAGTATGGTGGGCTTTTCTGCCCATCTTGTTCTCGTTATATCAATTTCACCTGTACAGCGTGCACCGTATTTTTCAAGATAGCTAAGAATAGCTTCCGAAGCTTCTGTGCCCCCTGATACCTTCAGCATATCCTCAAAAAAGCTTTTATCTTGAGCATTCTCAAAATATGAAAGCACATCTTGATGTTTTCGAATTTCATCTGATACATCAAGCAGGTCAAAACCCATTTCAGAAGTTACGTTAAATGGGACTGCTTGTGATAATATATCACTTGCATTTTCCACACCTATCCACTTCTTTAAATTTTTATCAATTTTTGACTTGGCATACAGCGAGGCAAGTCCCACGCCATAGCCATTGTAGACGGTTATTTCAACCATTTTACGCATATCATCCAGGATGTAGTCAAAAAGCGAAGAGCCTGAAACCTTTACGATTTCAGATTTTGTGTTCTTCAAGTTCTCCTTTGCATCAGCTACCCAACGTATGAGTATATCTAAGTTCTTTGCTTTAAGAATCTGCTGCATTTCTAACATTCCACGAAACATAGCTTTTCCCATTGCGCCGCTCATGTTATAAGTGGTCTTCCCTCTTGGAAGGGTTTTTATATATTCCTTGCGAGCAACGACACGTTTAAGTGCTTTTTGAATTAATACATCAGCCGAACCTATGCCCTTAATCATAATTCCTCTACCGATTGGAGAAGCCAAATCATGCGTAACATCCATATAAATCCTGCCACCAACACCAATAAGTGCAGCCCCACCGGTCATATCGAAGCCGATGCGAAAAACATCGATGCCAAGCGGCTTTATTGCATCGGTCATCATCTGCTGGTGACTCATAGACAGATAGACACGCGGCTTTCCATCACGTTTTTCAGGCGCTGGGAACAGCGTTGTTATCGGACGACTTTGAACGATGTGAATAAGCCCATCTGAAATACACCATTCAATATCTTGAGGCTTATTGAAATGCTCCTCGATTTTCCTGCCTGTTTCTTCTAATAATAATATCTGCGTATCGCTTAATACCTGCTCCTTTTGCTTATGTGGTTCAAGCTCCTGTTTGACCGTTCCGCCTTCCTTTAATCCGTAAATAGCTTGCTTTTTGATAGACACTTTTTTGTCAATTATCGCTTTCTCTTTCACTTTATAAATATCAGGGTCAATCAATCCAGAAACCAAGGCTTCACCAAGTCCAAAGCCTGCGTCAATTGAGCTGATTTTTCTGTTACCTGAAACTGGGTCAGCGGTAAACATTATACCTGAGCTTTCAGGAAATACCATCTTTTGAATAACAACCGACAACTGTACCTTCTGATGGTCGAAGCCGTTTAAAATGCGATAAGTCACTGCACGGTCAGTAAACAGTGATGCCCAGCATTTACATATATGTTTGTAAATAGACGACAGACCGATTATATTTAAATAAGTGTCCTGCTGCCCAGCAAAAGATGCTGTTGGTAGGTCTTCCGCTGTTGCACTGGAGCGCACGACATAGGCATTTGATACACCAATTTTAGCAATCTGCTCCGCCACCTCTTTTTCGATATCAGCAGGGATAGGGGTATTTTCGATTATCTTGCGGATTTTGGCACTTAATTCGCCAATAGTAGCTCGGTCTTTCACTTTCAGCATAGACAGTTTGTCAAAATACTCTTTTAAAGAAGTATTCTCATTAACAATCCGTAAATATCCGTTTGTAGTGATGCAAAACCCGTCAGGAACACGTACACCAGTAATTCGTGATAATTCTCCGAGATTTGCACCTTTTCCACCAACAGTTAGAAGCTGTGTCTTGTCAATTTCGCTAAATGAAAGCACATAATTATTCACAGATATTCCTCCTTGTAAAGGTTTTGCTTCATTATGTTTAAGCAATTCTTAAATTCAACACCTGCAGTATCCATGTCGTCTTTGGTATTTCCTGACATTGAACTGATATAGCCTTCTGCAATCCATTTTAACATTTTGAGTACCAGCCTTGAGTCTATGCCGTTCTTGAACCTGACAGAATCTTTTTCGCTTATAAAAATGTCAGAACGACCTGAACCTCCATTCTTTGCCCGATTTCTTATTGCGCTAACAATTTCCTCATCTATTTCTGTGCGCATAGAATTAATAAATTTTAAAATATAAGGGGATTTTTTAAGTGCTTCAATCTTTATATCCGTAGCTAAAGTGAGTTTTTCAAAAAAATCAAGACTCTCGCTACTCACTGCGTTGAACTCTGAAACTATATATTCCCCGCAAAAATCAATCAAATACAAGTAAAGAGCTTTCTTTGTCCCAAAATAGTGAAACATCAAAGCCTTTGATATTCCTGCATCTTTTGCGATATCATTCATTGATGCTTTTTTATATCCTAGGCTGCCAAAAGCTGATAATGCGGCATTTCTAATAGTTCCCTGCTTGTTTGCAGGAAGATTCAGATATTTTTCCATAAATTCACCTCAACTTTCTTGACCGAATCGGTTAATGTAAGCTTATCATTATTAACCGATTCGGTCAAGAAAAATTTTAACTTTCATGACTATTTTCTTATTTATCCTCTGAAAAAATTAGAATGAAATATATCTTGACTTATAGCACATCACGGTGATATATTGAATTTGAACGATCGTTCAAATATAATATGGGGTGATAAAATGAGCTTGAATATGGATAAAGCTTTCTGGGAAAATGCCGTAAATACCCGCACATCATGCCGAAGCTATGAAATGCAATCTGTCGAGCCAGAAAAAATGGAGAAATTAAAGGCATTCATGCATAACTTAACTTTGCCATTTGAACACAAAATGGAAACCCGATTTTTTCAATCTGAAGGAAAGCAGCTTGGTAACAGTCTAATAAAATCCCCACCAGATTGGATGGCTTTTTTGTCTGCCACCGATTTGATGAGCATATGCAAAACAGGCTTTGCTGGTGAATTAGGTATCCTTTATGCAACAGGATTAGGATTGAATACTTGTTGGTACGGACACTATATACTGGCAAATCTCGAAAGCGTCATGCCTCATCTTGGAGAACACAAGAACGATAAAATGCCATCTTATGGTTATGGAAAAGGCGAAGTAAATGGCATTCGTGTAATATGTGTATCACCTCTAGGTTATTGGGATCAAAAAGGTATACGGTTCTTTGATAGGCTTGCGAGAGGTTTGAACAGCTACAAACGGAAACCCCTTGCCGAATTGATGAAAGACAGCCAAAATCTAGAAAACTTGCCGGCTGAAATTATATATGCTCTTGAATTTGGACGAAAAGCACCATCAGGTGGCAATACCCAGCACTGGCGTTTTCATGTATCAAATGACAACAATGAAATTACTGTTTCCAAGCTTGAGGGGTTTAAGCATTTTAAATGGGAGCATTGTGATCTTGATTTAGGTGTTTGTGCAGCCCATATTTGGCTGGGGCTTGAATGTAATGGTATAAAATGCGAAGTCATTCCATCAGTTGAAAGTGATACAGTTGTTTGGAGGATACAAATCAAATGAACAAGCATCTGCTAAATTTCATAGAAGACCATAAAAAACTTCTGATTTTAAACTCTGCACTATCAGAATTTGCAGAAAAAGGTTTTAATGGAGCTTCAATTAGGAACATTGCAAAACGTGCAGATATTGCTACTGGGCTGCTCTATTACTACTTCAAAGATAAAAATACTCTTTATATTGAACTATGTCATTGCTTGCGAAAAGGGATGAAGGAATACTATATATCGGATATTCAAAGTGATGACATATTTGTAGCACTCTATAATATCTGCAAGGCAAAGCTTAAGTTCTACTCTGAGCAACCGGAGGCATACATAGTGCTTTTAGAGGAAATGAGAATATTTCCTGAAGCCTTTAAAAAAGATGGAGACGAACTTAGAGGCGATAATAGGTTTTGGACAAAATATGAAAAAAATAA
>JAVBPQ010000035.1:0-10335 GCA_031549525.1 Clostridiaceae bacterium
GTAAAAGAGTGTGCAGATGTATTTAACAATATTACAATAATTTATCTTCCTAATGTAACAGATTTAAATGATATGTATTTATTGTTATCTAAAGATTTTGAAAATCTCCAAGAAAGAATGAAGCATCTGTTACAAGTTGAATATTTAACACTTGTTAATTTATTAGCACGAGGTGCAGATATTAGCGATATAGAAGCATATGCTCATAAATTGCTTGGTAATCCAATGATTATAACAGATGAGAGCTATAAGGTGATTGCCAATACTAAGGATAGTAAAGTGCAAGATCCAATTTGGGAGAGCATTATTTCAAATATGTATAGTCCAGCTGATATTGTAGAACAAACTGATGTGAATAGTTTTTGGAAAAGATTAGATAATTCGTCATTGCCTCTTTTTGTTGATGATAATGCTTTTAAAGGATTAATTCGTCGGGTGGTAGCAAAAATAAAAGTTGGTTCCTATACAAAAGGGTATATTGCACTATTAGAATATGAAAAGCGCATAACTAGTTTAGATTTACAAATCCTGCAAATGATAGCTGAAGTACTTAGCGTTAAAATTAATGAAAAAGATACAGTTATGAGAGCTACTGGTCAATTGAGAAATGAATTTAGTGGAGATTTGCTTACAAGAAAAATGTCAGAACAGATGATAGAAAATAGAGCTAGATCTCTTGGATTGCATTTTTGTAAGTGGACATCAGTGATATGTGTGCGTGCAATGGATGAGAAACAATATATTGGTGTATTATTAGAAGATATACGCTTAGAGCTTAAAAAGCATTGCAATTTATGCATATATACTTTTAATGGAAATTATGCTTATTATATAATTAGTTATGATGAAAAAGTTAAATGGGAGCAATTTTTATCCGAATACTTAGAGAATATCATGAAAAAAGCAAGGATGATATGTATTGCAAGCTTGCCAACAAATTGTTTAACAAAGATTAATATTTGCTATAAACAAGTGGAGAGCTTAAATCAATTATTAGAATCATTTTTAGAAGATGAGCGATATGTATATCCCTATAGCATTTTTGCTCCATTTGATTTAATTGAAGATATTTTTTCAAGTGAAAAATATGAAAAGCTCAGCAGAGCATATAAAAGCCTATTGGAAATTGACAGTAGAGACAAAAGTGAGTATATCAATACATTAAGATGTTATTTTGCTAATAATCAAAATGTAGCAAAGACAGCTGATAGATTATTTGTACATAGAAATACAGTTAATTATAGGCTTGATAAGATAAGAAAAATCCTTGAGGATGATTTTGATGATTATAGAATTAGGCTTCATCTTCAGCTTTCCATTTTAGCAGATGATTTAAATAAGTAATTTATGGCCTTTTGATTGTGCAATTGAACAATCAAAAGGCAATTCTTTTTTTCTATGGTCAATGAATTTTAATATGGTCTTGGTTATAATGATTTTAAATATTGTGAAAGGGGTATTCAAATGAAATATAGCAATTTATTAAAACCAGGAAAGATAGGAAACATGGAATTGAAAAATCGCATGATTATGCCTGGAATGGGAACAAATCTTGCAGCTGCTGATGGAACTGTATCTGATGTTATTGTGAATTATTATGCTAGAAGAGCTAATGGTGGAGTAGGGCTTATTATTACGGAAGTTTGCTGCCCAGACCCTCTAGGAAGAGTAATTCCTGGGGAGATTGAAATAACATCTGGACACTTTATGCCAGGCCTTAGCAGAATACCTCATGCAGTGCATTCTGGAGGAGCAAAGGTTTGTTTGCAGCTTGCACATGGAGGTTGCTTTGCAAGTGAAGGGGTCACTGGACAAAGGCCAGTAACGCCATCTGGAATTGGAACGATGCAACTCCCAGGGGAAAATCCTAGAATTATGCGTATAGAAGATATTAAAGAGCTTATAAAAAAATATGGGACAGCAGCAAAGCGTGCGCGTGATTGCGGCTTTGATGCAGTAGAATTACATGGAGCACATGGCTATATGCCATTGCAATTTTTATCTGCCTATACAAATAAAAGGACAGATGAATATGGCGGAAGCCTTGAAAATCGTGCTCGTTTCGCATTGGAAACCATAAGATCCATTAAGGAACATGCTGGAGAAGATTTTACGCTCATCTATCGTTTGTCTGCAGATGAAGATGTTCCAGATGGAATCACTATAGAAGAAGCTTGTGCTTTTGCTAAAATGGCACAAGCTGCAGGCGCTGATGCTATACATGTTTCTGCAGGTACATGGGATTCACGTTTGCATAAATATAATGATGTCATGAGTGGTAAAGAAAGTGCTGAAGGTAAAAAGTTAACTGAAGGTGTTGCTACTTCTATGTGGGTTCCACCTAACTATACTAAGAGAGGATCTTTAGTTCATCTTGCTGAAGCTATAAAGAAGGCAGTTACTGTTCCAGTTATTGCTGTGTGTAGCATAACCCCAGAGATGGGTGAAGAGATTTTAGAAAAAGGCGATGCAGATTTTATTGCAATTGGACGTCAAACAATAGCAGATCCAGATTATCCAAATAAAATTCGCATGGGTAAACCAGAGACAATTCGCAGATGCCTCCGCTGCAATGAATGTTTAGGTGAAGTTATGCGAAGCTGTGGTATTTCTTGTGCGATAAACCCTGAAGCAGGTAAAGAGTTTGAAGAATTTACTAAAGTTTATAAAGCGCCTCATAAAAAGAAAGTTGCTATAGTAGGCGGAGGGCCAGCTGGGATGCAAGCAGCTCAAACTGCTGTTCTTCGTGGGCATGATGTTACTTTGTTTGAAAAAAATTCTGAGCTTGGTGGCGCTTTGCATTATGTTTCCATACCAGATTTTAAATTAGATTATAAAGATTATATGAAGTATATGGTTGAAACAACTAAGAATTGTGGTGCAACGATTAAAACTGGTGTTGTGGTTACAAAGGATGTGATAAAGTCTGAAGGATTTGATACAGTCATACTCGCTACAGGGGCTGCTACATTTAAACCAGATATTAAAGGTGCAAAGGATGATTCGATATTTGATCCATTAGAAGTATTGGATGGCAGAGTACCAGAAGGAGAAAATATAATTGTTTGCGGAGCAGGATTAGTTGGGTGCGAAGTTTCTATGGAAATTGCACAAAAAGGTAAAAAAGTAACAATGATAGATATGTTACAAGATATAGCACCAGATATGGCTATTTATACAAAATGGGTGCTCAATGCTAAAATAGCAGAGCTTGGCATTAAGGTATGTGTTAATCACAAAATTAAAGAGATGACAGGGAATAGAGTAATATGTGAAGTAGAAGGTAAAGAAGTTATTTTTGAAGCAGATGCAGTAATTTGTGCACTAGGACTTAAACCTAATAGAGAACTTTGGCAGGAGATAAAAGAAGATATTGCAGATATTGAAATTATTCCTGTTGGAGATATTAATTCCCCTCGTAAGATAATGCAAGCTACACACGAAGGTTTTCATGCTGCACGAAGGATTTAAAATTTAAGAGTTCATATTTTAAAAAGGCTGTTATAACCAATTTTAAATTAGTATAACAGCTTTTTTAATGTTTAAACAATAAGATAATTTTTCATTTAGCTAGATTTGATAAAGTAGTTGCTATTATTTTATAATATTGAAGCACTGTTAAAGGATTTTGTGCTGTTCCTAATCCTATAAAATCCTCATGTCCCCAACCTTCCATAGTTGGATTTATAATCCAAGTTCCTTTTGTAAATACATAATCGTTGATTTTACAAGGTTGCCCAAATGGAACCTGTGCTGATATTACATTCACAGTTCCATCATTTTTCCACCACTTTTCATCTCCAAAGGGCAGTGTATTATTTGAATTGTACATTCCAATAGCAATAGATGAAGGATTAGGTGTACCAGTGTTATTTTTTGGTAAATAATAACCAGTACTAGGATCCTTAATTGAATTATTTCCATTAAATGAAAAATAGTACATGTCATCATATGTTTTAGCAGTCATGTTAAACTTAGCAGCACCTAATGTAGTTAAGTCTACTAGAGCATTATCATATGAATTTAAAAGCTTGCTCTTTTGGACTCTATCTACATACTCATAAATAGTTTCACCATAATTTCTTTTTAACCCCCACTGATCTAGTTTAAAATCAATTGTGGGGCTTAAAGAAAACATTTTCATCAATGAATTTGGTATAATACTTGAAAGGTCTATGGCTCCAGCACTTTCATTTTTCTTTGCAGCAATATAATCTGCAAGTGTAGACCCATTAAGTGGTGTTGCAATAGTTGTAAGACTTAAAACCCAGTTTTTTCCATCTATAAATAAAGGTGAAACTTTCTCAGATACACGTTCAGAATGATTCCTTTCTTCTAAACATCCATTTTTTAATAACTCAACTAATTGGCGAATAGTTTGTCCGCCTGAACTATGACCAATTAAATGAATTTTTGAATTTTCATTCCACTGTGGATATATTCCCTTAAAAGTTTTTCCATATCTCTCATGTCCACATTTTGTAGCATGTGCAGCACCATAATCTACAGTACCACCTTTTATAAAGTAATAAAGTTCTACAGCTCTATCCCAATCACTTGCTAGGTTACCTACATTTGCAGTCATCGTCTTAAAACCCTGATCATTTAAATATTTCTCAATATCGCAAATTCCTCCCCAATAATTCAATGAACTAATTTCATTCTTGCTCCATCCATAGAGTCCATGAACTAAAACTATTGGATAATCATTTGAATTTGCTGCATATATTTGCTTATTTTTAAATGACATCAACAGTGTTGTAAATAACATAACTACAAGTAAAAAAATACTCATCTTAAACAATTTTTTTTGTACCATAATATAAACTCACTCTCCTATTTGTAAAAATATGAAATAATAATATTTTTACTTGAGAGTTAAATGCCCCGTTGAATTTAATGGATTGTTTTTAGTTGATATAATAAGAGTATTAATTGATATTAGGATGAAATTGAATAGCTTTAGCAAAATAGATTAATTAAGATATTAGATCATAATTTTTATGATTTTAAAAGGAGTTATATATTATTAAATGAGAAGCTTATAACTCTCGAGTAATTTATTATACTATATAATAGAATTTATTACAATATTTATACTAAAAAGCTATTGTGCAACCAACTTAAATTAGTTGCACAAAGCCTTTTTGTTATTTTAATTTATCTTTTGCAAATCTCTCTATATAAGTTAAGCTACAGGTTAATAAATAATCTATGCCTATAAACACCAAATTATATAATATTATAGACAGCACAAACAGGTTAACATCTGATTTATTTAAGAGAAGCTCATTCATAGGTTTATACAATAATAAAAGAGATAAATTAAAATAAGAGAGCTTTATAAGGGTTTCATCTCTTAATTTAAAACTTTTTTCTTCTATAAAGTATTTAAAAAATGCATAAGGACCAAAGAGCAATATATATACTAATGATGTAGGAGAAAGATGAAATGATAAAAGAAGTATAAGTGAGTTTAAACCATAAATTATTAAAGATTTTTTATATCCAAAGACGCATATATAGATCATAAGCAAAAGACAGCAAAATCCGTATAATATGAGTTTACTAAAATAAAAGGAATTGGATATACCTATTGCAAGCAAAGTTAAAAATATGAATATACTTCCAAAGATTATATTTTTATATTTCATAAAACCTCCAAAATATATTATCTAAAACCACATTCACATCCATTGCAAAATGTATCATTGCAACAGTTTATTAAATCGCAATCCCATTCTCTTCGCCTATAGCCATAACAGTTAGAATAATTACTATTATTCCTAAATATATTCCTTAGTGAATTTCTGTACTCTTCATTTGAAGGATCCATGGCACAAGCTCTTGTCAAATAACTATAGGATGAATCGTATAATCCTCTCTTAAAGTGTATGATTCCCATAAGATAATTCCATTCTGCGTTTTTACTAGGGACACTATTTAAAGTTTCTTCTGCCTTTAAATAATTTCCTTCACGAATAAAATCTCTTACCTTTTTAAAGATTGGACTAAAATCTTCGCTTTCAGCTTTAGGTTTTCTTTTATAATAGCTGCGCTCTTGTTCCTTTTTAGTCTTTGACATGATCTCATTATATGCAGAATTAACCTCTCTCATCTTTTCCTCTGCTAAGTCTTTTAATGGATTGTTTAAATATTTATCAGGGTGATATTTTTTAACAAGTTCTCTATATGCTCTTCTAATCTCATCTTCAGTTGCATTTTTATTTACTCCTAATACTTCATAAGGGTTTTTGTCCATAATCCCACTCCTTAAATAAAACAGATAGCTTATCCATTAAACCAAAAGAGACTATATTATCGAGAATTTCTGTATTTTTCTTTAAAGGAAGCTTTAAAAGATTTTGTCTTAAATCCTTGCTTAAATTTATCAAAGTAAATTGTATTCTTTCATTTATTTCAAGAACAAACTCCTCATATCTTAAATTGGATTTATTAAAGATTGAATGTATAGGATTGAAATTATTCTCTTTAATGTCTTCTTTTAAATCTTCATAAGCATCTACAATGTAAATCCATTTCCCAAGAGCATAACCAAGATCATAGAGCTTAGCTTCAAATAAGCATCCTTTAAAATATTGTGAGGCAATATATCCAACTATATCTGAAAATGGATGAGAGATGATATCTAAGTTTAAATCATCTTTGCACCCTTCATAATAAGATAGCAAACTTAATTGATTTTTAATATGATCTATATTTAAGTTCCATTTATTTTTTCTAATATACCTTTTATATATAACATTTAAAAATTTTGATAAGGCTTTATTATCGTCTTTTATGTCATCTAAGATTTTAAAATATGTTAGATAAACATTTGAAAATGCACAATAATCTATTACATCATTATTTAAGATAGATGCTCTGCCTCCTCTAGGGTGCATTATGCAAAAGCAGTTTTTTGATAAATTTATCTCGCTGTTTAAACTATCTAAAAGTATTGCAAGAAATGTCATATCATAGCTTATAAAAAATCTTGGAAAGTTTCCAAAATTTAATTTTATGCTTTTGCATAAGCTGCAATAATATTGTTTAAACAATACATGATCTTTAATTTTAAGCTCAGGGACAAAAGGTTTTACTTTTCCAAACATGATCTATTTTACCTTAAATCTCTCAATCAATTGATATATGGTTTCAGAGGTGGTATCTTCCATAGTATATCCTAATTTAAAAACCACTTCTTTTAATTCTTCCTTGCTTTTAGATTCAATCTCTATATAAGGCATAGGAAAAAAATCCTTATCATTTATATCTATTTCTATTAGAGAATTTTTATAACTATAGCTCTCCCTATATTTTTTAATTTCATAAAATAATTTAAGACCTAGGGATTTAAAAATGTTCTCTCCTTGTTTTGGATCTAAGATTTCAGTTTCATTCTCTTCCATAACTTTAAACTCATCTTGGGATATAATTCTCTTTGTAGTCATAAAAGCTTTTGTCTCATCACGTATTAGATCTGAAACTATTCTAATCCTAGCATAGCCTCCTTTTTCCTTCATTGAATTATCTGAAAAATCGTATATCTTATTTATTTGGTCTTCTTTTTTTACTAAAGAGCAGTTTAAATTTTTTAACTTTTGGCGTATATCCACCAAATTTATGGGTATGATCTTTACTTCTATTTCATTCATAACTATTCCTCTCTTATAAAAGCATTATCTATTGAAATTGATTTATCCCATAGTATATCATATTATCAAAGCATTTCTATAATTTAATTTTAAATTTTTCAACGGAGGAATTATCATGGATTATTTTTATGAACAGCTTATTGTTATAAAAAAACCTGCTTTATACACTATAACAAGGTTCATTTCCTTTGCATTCATTTTAATAGCAATTTTTTTTATCCTTTCATTTAACTTAAGCTCTATAATAATAGGCTTGATATTTGGATTAATTGGAGCATCCTTATTTTTTTTAAAACAAAAGATCTATACAGAGTATGAATATATCATAACCAATGGCTCTATCGATATTGATAGGATAGTTGAACAAAATAAGCGAAAGAAAATAATAGAATTTGATATAAAAAATGTAGAATTGATGGCTGAAGAAAACAGCGATGAAGTGAAAAACTTTTCAAATAAGCCTCAGAAGAAGCTTGATTGCGTTATAAGAGATAATCATATGAAGGTTTATATTGCATATATTACTATGGGGGGAGATAGATGCACTATAAGATTTACTCCTGATGAAAAATTTTTAGATATATGTTTTAAATTTAATCCAAGGGCAGTGAAGCGATAATTTTGTAAAACTACTTTGATTGACTAAGTCCATGCTAGATTATATAATTTAAATGTAAAATTGATACATAACCAGTTCCTTTTTTGAAATAGGATTGGTTATTTTTTTTAAAATTAAGAGTGGAAGTGATATAAAATGGAATATGTAAATGAGTTAAAAATAAATGAAGCTGTAATACATATACTCGATCAAAATGGTGATGATGTAATCTATAATGAATTTTATTTAGATTTAAATAATGAAGAAGTCTATGATTTTATATTTAAACATGTCTCAAAATGCTTAAAGGATGAAAACTTAAAATATGGAAATTTTTTAAATAATAGTGTTGTAAATGAATATTGTTATAAGTTTTTTAGAAATGAGGAAGATCTTTTAGGCATATCAAGACCTATTGCAGGAAAACTATATAGTATAATGAGAAAAGATCCTAGTATACCCTCTTGTGATTTAATGATGGTATCTATATTGTCTAATATAGGAAACCCTCTTATTGGGATATTTAAGATGGATTACATAAAAAATTATGCCCATAAGGTTGATTTTGTAGGAGAGAAAATAGGCATAGATATAATATCTCAATTTACAGGGCTTCCCACAAGCTCCCAAAAGATACAAAAGTGTGCATTTGTAAAACCTTATGATGAAAATGAAGATGTAAATGCTTATGTCATAGATAAGAGAAGTAAAAAAACTGAAGACTCTAATGAAGAATTTTTTATAGGAGACTTTTTAAATTGCACATTAAAGAGAAATCAGAGGGATGATACTAAAGATTTTTTTAGTGCTTCAGAAAAATGGATAAGAGAAAACTACTCAGATGATGCTGAAAAGTCCTATGATATAAGAGAAGGTATAAAGAATAAATTTGAGAATGAAAATAAAATAGATATTGAAGATATTGCAAATGAGATCATACCTGATGAGAATCTTAGGGAATCTTTTAAAGAAACTATAGAATCTTCTGGTGTAGATAAAAAAATGGAAGTGGATAAAGCTTGGGTAAACAATAAGTTTAAGAGAAGAAGGCTTAGGGTTGATAATGATATAGATATTTATATAGATGAAGAAAATTATAAAGATAGTGATAAATTTGAGATACAAAAGATAGGGGATGGAAGGATCAATATACTCATAAAGAATATTGAGGTTTTAATTGAAAAATAGTTATCCTAAAAGGGATTGTCAAATTTCATGTCTACTTTTTCATTGCAAATCCATATCATAAATATAATTATATAAATGGGGGATGATGAAATGGAAGAAAAGATATTAGAACTATTGATTGAAACTAAATCAGATATTAAGGACTTAAAATCAGATGTTAAAGATTTAAATAATAGGGTTAAGAATTTAGAGTTAGAAATTAAAGATTTAAACAATAGAGTTGGCAATTTAGAATCAGAAGTTAGAGAGTTAAATGTTAAAGTTTTGAATTTAGGACTTGCTACAAACGTATGGAAGATAGATTAAATATTGAATATTCTTAACTGTACCTTCAAAAAAGTACACTTAAGAATATTCCTGTTTTTAAAAAAATATTTTTAGACAAGATTTTATTGAAAAATCCTTTTAGACAAAAAATGAATCCATAAAAAATAGGATGAGAATATGATAGAGGTATCCTAAGAATAGAGTAGAGAATTCTAGATTATTTTTAGATATAACAAATAACCCTTGCCTATTTTCATTTTTTGAAAGGGTTTTAAAGAGTTTTAGAAAAGATCACTAATATTAGATTTTTTTGAGTTTTTAAAATTTTTAAATAAGATAAAATCTATTTTCTAAATTCAGCAGTGGTCTTAGCACTTATTTTTCTTAGAATATCCTTATCAACTATGTTATTATCAATATAATAACCCATAGCTTCCTTGTCATATCTAACATCGAATATATAAGTAAATTTACCATTATGGATAAAGGCAATAGCTTCATTTCCCTTAAACGCTGTCAATGCTTTAAGCAGTGGATTTACAAGCTCTCTTTGCATTTCAATGGTTATTTTAGTTTTTGGAGGAATGAGGTTTTTAACCGATTCTATTCTCTCCTCTAATTTTT
>JAVBPQ010000020.1:0-34918 GCA_031549525.1 Clostridiaceae bacterium
CCAAGCACAAGCAAATGGCTCAAAATTGCTTGTATTCCAATTTCAGCGCCACCATGCAGATAATCCGCTGTTGCAAATGCACCACCAATTTTTCCCGCAAGGCCTAATTTCATGCTTGGTCCATCTAACCAGCATTTCATTGCATTACTCATGCTTGCAAGATATGTAGGAGTTCCAAATACAACACATTTACTTTCTTTTAGGAATGCTTCATCAATTGCATCAATTGAAAAGGTTTTTGCATCTACACCATCTACTGATCCCATCCCTTCAGCAATTATGTTGGCCATTTTTTCTGTATTTCCACTCTTTGAGACATATACAACTGACATTTTCATAAAGATCCCTCCACTTCGATACTAGATAGCTATTTACTCTAAATTAACTATCTGATACAATTATACTGCATATAACGATTTAAAACGTAAAATATAGTGTAGCATTTATAATAAAATTATCTTACCTATTTTTATAAAAACTACAAATTAATAATCTTGAGGGGTGTGAATTATTTGGCAATACTAGTTACAGGAGGCGCAGGCTATATAGGTTCTCATACTTGTGTGGAACTTTTAAATGAAAATTATGATGTTATAGTTATAGATAATTTAAGCAATTCAAGTGAAAAATCTCTAGAGAGGGTTCAAGAGATTTCAAATAAAAAATTAAAATTTTATAATGGAGATCTTCTTGATAAAAATATATTAGATAAGATATTTAAAGAAGAAAACATCGAATCCGTGATACATTTTGCAGGTTTAAAAGCAGTTGGAGAATCTGTTAAAAAACCTCTCCTTTATTATAAAAACAATATAGGAGGAACCATAAATCTCTGCGAAACCATGTCTTCTTATGGTATAAAGAATTTAATATTTAGCTCATCAGCTACAGTCTATGGAGAACCTGATATCATGCCAATTTCTGAAGATTTTCCTCTTAGTGTGAAAAATCCATATGGAAGAACAAAGCTTATATTAGAAGACTTATTTAGAGATTTAAATACATCTGATTCAGAATGGAATGTTATTTTGCTTAGATACTTTAACCCAATAGGTGCTCATAAAAGCGGAAGGATAGGAGAAAATCCAAAAGGTATACCAAATAACCTCATCCCATATATTACTAAGGTTTCAATAGGAAAATTAGAATACCTCCCTGTATTTGGAAATGATTATGACACACCAGATGGAACCTGCATACGAGATTATATCCATGTGGTTGATTTAGCTATAGGTCACGTTTATGCCCTTAAAAAATTAAAAGAAAAAAAGGGAGTTACTGCATATAATCTTGGTACAGGCACAGGATATAGTGTCTTGGATATGATAAATGCTTTTTCTTTAGCATGTGAAAAACAGATAGATTATAAAATTGTATCAAGAAGACCTGGAGATGCTGCTGTATGTTATGCTGATCCTAAGCGTGCAAAAGAAGAACTAGGATGGGAAGCAAAAAAAAGTCTTATGGATATGTGTGAAGATTCCATGAGATGGCAAAAAAATAACCCTGATGGATATTAAATAAAAAGGAGACGATATTATGCCATTTATTAATGTTAAACTAAATTCAATACTTACAGAGGATAAAGAAAAAAATATAAAAGAAAAACTTGGAAAAGCTATTTCTATCTTACCAGGAAAAAGCGAAAGTGTGCTTATGATAAATTTTGAAGATAAATGCAGGATGTATTTTCATGGCAATAAGCAACCTATGGCTTATGTAGGTGTAAACTTATTTAAAAAGAGCCCACAGAGTGCTTATGATGAATTTACAAAGGAGGTCACTAAAATATTGCAAGATGAATTACATATAGATCCAAGTGAGATTTTTATAAAATATTCCGAAACCGAAAATTGGGGATGGCAAGGAAAGAATTTATAATAAAAATGGGCCTTTCTTAAGTATAAATAGAAAGACCCATTTTTATTATAATATTTTTATGTTGGTATGATTACTTTAAAAGGTGCAAAATTATTTATATTTGTCCCATCTCCAAGTTGTCCATAATTATTTCCTCCCCATGTCCATATAGAACCATCCGTTTTTATTACTAAACAATGAATATTACCAGCTTTAATATATAAAATATCTTCCATAATTTTTTGAGGTTTTTTTATAATATCAGATGTAGAATTTATCAGTCCTCCATTCTTCATTCCCCATCCTAAAAGAATTCCATCTTTTTTTACTGCAAAGCTATTAAATGCTGTTGCATATATAGATTTTATATTGTTTATAATTTTTACAGGTTTTAATTTTCTATCTGTAGAACCATCACCTAACTGACCATATGTATTCTTACCCCAACCCCATAGAAAGCCATCCTTTGTTATTGCAAAGTTGCTATCAATTCCACCTGTAACTGATAGAACATTGCTCATTATTTTTACAGGACTATCTCTATTTATTTCTGTACCATCTCCTAATTGTCCATTTGCATTATATCCCCATGCCCACAAGGAACTATCTGTCTTTATTGCAAATCCACAATTATATCCTGCTGAAACATATGAAATTTTTTCCATAACTTTAACTGGTTTAAATCTGTTGACACTTGTACCATCCCCTAATTGTTTAAATGAATTATTGCCACAAGCCCACAATGTTTTATCAGACTTTATAATATAGGTCACAGTTCCTGATGCTGAAACAGATGATACCCTATCCATTACCTTTACAGGTTTGTTTCTATCATATTTTGTGCCATCTCCAAGCTGTCCAAATTCATTTCTCCCCCAAGCCCATAATGTACCATCATTTTTAATTGCAAAGCTGTTCACTTCTCCTGCATAAACAGCCATTACATCATCCATTACTTTTATGGGAGTTTTGCTATTCACATTTTTCCCATTTCCAAGCTGTCCAAATTCATTTCTTCCCCAAGCCCATAATGTTTCATCATCTTTGACCATCAAACTGTGATAATTTCCTGCCGCAATTTTATAACCATCATAAACTCCTGCTCCACCTACATAAGCTGACACACTTAAAGCAATAAGAATTGATAAAAATCCTCCAAACATAAATTTAAGAGTTTTTTTCATTTTCATCGTTTTAACCCCTCACCTTAAAATATTTTTAAACTTAAAGTAAAAATTAGATAATATTCATTATTAATTTTCTAAAAAAAGCTAATTTTTTCTAATAGTTTATTTTTTTAGTTATTTTATAGTATTAATTTGATTAATATTATAACTTTAAATCAATCTTTAGTAAATATATCTAATGTTTATACTTTTACTGTATTAAGGGGATGGATCCTAAAAATTTATAAAATACTAAATTTTAGTTTACATTTATATACTCTTATTTTATAATAAAACAATATGAGGAGGATATAAAATATGTTGGAATTAAATAAGAAATCTTTATCTAAAATTGTTGCTTTTATAATTGTACTAGTCTCAGTAGCATTTTTAATGACTTTTGATGTACTTGGTGCTGACAACATTGGTATAACACCTATAGAAACAACTTCAAATTCTGTAAAATTCAACGTCACTTATCCAAAATCAGGAGAAAACAGCAATAATTTTGGCATTAAAAGCAGCTCAAGCGAAAAATGGCATAATTTTAACTATACTACTAGTGGAATATACACCATTAAAAGTTTAGCCCCTGACACGGATTATTTGGTAAGAATGACATTTTTATTAAATAATAAACAAGAAACAATAGATTTAAATATGAAAACTAAAAGTATACAAACAACATCACAGCCTTCACCTTCACCTTCAACTCTTGGATATAAAAAGATAACAGTAAAAGAAGCCTATGACATGATGCAAAAAAACAAAAATTATTTTTTACTAGATGTGAGGGACAAGGCAGAATATGATAAAAGAAGAATTGATGGAGCTATTTCCATACCTCTTAACGAACTTAAGAGTAGGGCAGCAAATGAATTAAAGGATAAAAATGCTTTAATCCTAATATATTGTACAATGGGCCAAAAAAGTGAAGAGGCATCTAAAGAGCTCGTTAAAATGGGATATACCAATATATATAATTTTGGAGGAATAAATGATTGGCCATATGCTACAATTAGTGGTAGTGACACTACTATAGCTCAATCTCCAACTACAACTAAGCCTTCAACTACAACTAAGCCTCAAACCCCTCAATATAAAATAATAACAGCACAGGAAGCCTATGATCTGATGCAAAAAAACAAAAATTATTTTTTACTAGATGTAAGGGACAAGGCAGAATACGATGAAAAAAGAATAGTTGGAGCTATTTCAATGCCTCTTAGTGAACTTAAGAGTAGAGCAGTAAATGAAATAAAAGATAAAAATGCTTTAATTCTCACATATTGCTCAATGGGTAAAAGAAGTGAAGAGGCATCTATACAACTTACTGAAATGGGATATACTAATGTATATAATTTTGGCAAACTAAGTGATTGGACATATGCTACAATTAGTGGTAATGGTACAACTAAGCCTCAAACCCCTCAATATAAAATAATAACAGCACAAGAAGCCTATGATCTGATGCAAAAAAACAAAAATTATTTTTTACTAGATGTAAGGGACAAGGCAGAATATGATGAAAAAAGAATAACTGGAGCCATTTCAATGCCTCTTAGTGAACTTAAGAGTAGAGCAGTAAATGAAATAAAAGATAAAAATGCTTTAATTCTTACATATTGTTCAATGGGTAAAAGAAGCGAAGAAGCATCTATACAACTTACTGAAATGGGATATACCAATGTATATAATTTTGGCAAACTAAGCGATTGGCCATATGCCACAACTGGAGCTAACATAGAACATGATCATGGAAATATTGTTCCAGTCTCAACTCAACCATCTACAAATCTCGGATATAAGAGTATATCAGCAAGAGAAGCTCATGATTTGATGCAAAAAAATAAAAATCATTTTCTTCTTGATGTAAGATCAAAGAAAGAATATGATGAAAGAAGAATTGCTGGAGCTATCTCAATGCCTGTTAATGAAGTTAGTAAAAGAGCAGAGAATGAAATAAAAGATAAAAATGCTATTATCATTCTTTATTGTGGCGGCGATAGCAAAAGTGATGTTGCTGCTAAGGAGCTTGTGAAACTTGGTTATAAAAATGTATATAGCTTTGGCTGAATCAACAGCTGGCCATTCGGGACGATAAGTGGCTAGACATAAAAAACTTGCTAAATAGCAAGTTTTTTTTATTTTAATAATTTACCCTCAGTTGTACCAAGTAAAATTGATTTTGAAGATTGTATGAACAATCCTGTATTTTCATCTCGTCCTTGTAGAAGATAAACTGGATTTGCATAATGTGAAGTATCTGCTGCTTTTTTAGAGAGCTCTCCTATATTGCCACCCTTTACACGGTTTACAATTATTCCAACTTCCATGCCTTTAAAATCCTTTAGCATGAAATAATCTCCATCGCTATCTCCAGCTACTAAAATAGGATCTTTTCCACCGTGATTTGGTTTTATAAATTTATTTATTGTTAGAGTTTTTCCAACTCCTTGGGTTTGATAATATTTAACATTATACTTATTTATATAGCGCATATTATCATCTAAAGTAAGTTCCATAGCATAAACATTAGCAGGTTTTACGTTGAGTCCAATTTTAGGATTAGTAGCTGTTGCTAATATTACATCAATAAATGAAGCAGATAATACATATACTTCTATTCCATTATCCATCAATTTATTATATAGATCTATCATTTCAGGCATTATCCTAAGACCTGTTTTGTAGCTTACAGATACTACACCAGCTTCTCCAGGAAGGTTTTCTGGACTTGTCCATTTAATCTTTTCGTATTTATCATATGCCATCCAATATTCATTAGATTTATTTGCAAGTGCTTTAACTTCATCTGGAGTCATTCCATAGAATAAATATGTTACCCAAGGATAGCTTATATCAGGGCTAAAGGTATCTCCTATAGCATCATATAGATATCTCACCTTTGTTATAAAATCTTTATATTGTGAAGACCTTTTCACTTCAGAAAGAGGTTTATTTCCTCTAAATCCTGAATAGTTATCATAGAGCCATCCATAACTTGAAATACAATCTTCCACAACTATATCGATGTTTAATCTTTCTCCATTTGTATTATTCCAAGCTTCTCCAAAGTAATCCTTAGGTATGTTTGTCTTTAAAACATCACCAATCTTATCCTTTGGTATTTTAAATTCAAGATTCTCAAGTTGATAAATAAGCAATGCTTCTTCTACGTCATTCATAGCTGTAGTATTGTCAAAATCAAAAACTGCATATGGCTTATTTCTTAAGCTGTAGCCTAAATTATTAATACTGTATTTTTTTATTAAAGCATTCAATCTTTTGTACAAGTTATCGTCCCAGTTAAGCCTCTCAAGCTTTGACTCCTGTTTAGGCAAAGAATAAGTTTTAACTGGCATAAAAGAAATGAATAAAAACAGAAAACACATGAAGAATACAGTAATTTTTTTCATTTTAACCCCCCTGATTTAATTTTTTAGATAAAAAAATTTAAAAGAACCTTTGAGTTTCTATCTTATGTACTTTAATTACAGTGTACTACAAAAATAGTATATTATCAATGCATAGTTTATACTAAAAAATTATGCAACACATTTAAATTTGTGCTGCACAATAAGATATCTACTTATCAAATATTTTTAAAATCTCAACCTCATATTCATAGTCAGGTGCTTCAACCTTTACTTTGCTGTTCACACCCTTTTTAAACAACGCGCTGCCTATAGGAGAATCTATGCTTATTTTCATCTTCTTAATATCTGCTTCTACTGAACTGACAAGTGTGAGCTCCTCTGTTGTATCTGTATCATAAAACTTTACAAGAGCTCTTCTATTTATGTTTAGCATATCATCCGAGTCATCTTCCTCTATTATTTGTAAATTTTTGAGCATATTTTCAAGCTCTTGAATTCTAGTCTCATTTAAAGATTGATCTTCTTTTGCTGCGCTGTAATCTGCATTTTCACTCAAATCTCCTTGAGCTCTTGCATATTTTAAAGCTTCTTTAATCTCTTTTCTTATGACCATCTTTCTGTGCTCTAATTCTTCTTCAAGTTTTCTCTTACCCTCACGGGTTACTTTTATGTATTCCATCTTAAACTTTACCTCCATTTTTAATTAAAATATAAAACACCGTTAAATATAAAATATATTTTATAAATTCTTATAAGTAATTGTTTTAATAAAAAGCACTTTTTAAAATCAAAAAAAAGTTAATATCAATAATTACAATTTAATTATATCTTTAAATCATTAAGTAAAACAATGTTTTTTAATGAGAATGTATTTTTATATACTAAACTTATTCATAATTTTGTTAATAAATTTAAAATGTTTCATTTTCAAAAACTCTTATACTTTAATTATAGCCAATCCAAGTGCTCATTTATTCCTATGACATTATTTTTTATATCATCTTTTAAAAATTTACAATCAAAAAAGCTGAAGTTTCCCTCAGCTAAACTAAAAAAATTTAATTTTTATACAATTTTAACGTAGAATTGATTAAATCCATGATCTCAATTTTAAATTCTTCCATCCTCTTATCTGCATCATCTTTAGATTTTCCCTTTACAGATAAATATACCTTCATCTTTGGCTCTGTCCCTGATGGTCTGACTACAAACCAATCCCCATTTTCAAATATATATTTTAAAACATTAGATTTTGGAAGCATTATCTTTAACTCATGGTTCTTTACAAGATCTTTTTCAATGCTTAAATAATAATCAAACTGCTTTGAAACCTTAACACCTAAAAGATCATAAATTGGATTATTCCTAATATGATCAATAGTGTTTGCAATAGCCTCCTGCCCTTCCTTGCCATCTAATTCTATATTTACAAGTGACTCTTTATAATATCCAAATTCATCAAATAAAGCCTTAAGGGCCTCAAATAAATTCATATTCTTTTGTTTATAATAGAGAGCCATCTCACAAACAAGCATAGAGGTAATAACCGCGTCCTTATCCCTTACAAATGTACCTGCTAAATACCCGTAGCTCTCTTCAAATCCAAACAAAAATTCTTTTTCATTGGTATTTGAAAACTCATTTATAAGCTCACCTATATATTTAAAACCAGTTAAAACATCTAAAATATCCACACCATATTTATTGCACACTTCTCTTGCCATCTCAGATGTTACGATGGTCTTTATGATACATGCATTTTTATTTAATCTTTCTTCTTCTAAAAGAGATGTTATTATGTAGTTAGTCAATAAAATCCCAGTCTGATTGCCTGTTAAAACCCTATAATTACCTTCATCATCTAAAACCACAACCCCTAATCTATCGCAATCAGGGTCTGTTCCAATTATTATATCAGGCTTTAAAGACTTTGCCATATCCATAGCTATGGAAAACACTTGAGGATTTTCAGGATTTGGAGATTTAGCAGTTGGAAAATTGCCATCAGGCTCCTCCTGTTCCTTTACGATGTAAACATTTTGAAAACCAACCTCACGAAGCACTCGCCTTATTGGAATATTACCAGTGCCATGAATAGGAGTATATATAACCTTTAAATCCTTTGCAGAGTCTTTTACTAAATCCTTTCTTAAAATAAGACCTTTTACCTTCTCATAATATATTTTGTCTACTTCTTCCCCTATTATCTCAATGCTTAAATCCTTAACCCCTTCTTCATAAGGTTTTTTCTTAACATCGCAAAAATCCTCAATACCTTCAATCAACTTTAATACTTCATTTGAGCTATCATCTGTCATCTGACCGCCATAAGCTCCGTATACTTTATATCCATTATACATTTTAGGATTATGAGAAGCAGTTATTACAATACCTGCATGGCATTTTAAATGTGTCACACAAAAAGATAACATAGGAGTTGGTCTTAAGGATTCAAATAAAAATACCTTGATAGAATTTCCAGCTAAAACCTCAGCAGAAACCTTTGCAAATTCAGGAGACATATTTCTAGAATCATATGCTATTGCAACCCTTATCTCACCCTCACATTCAAAATTATTTTTAAGATAAGAAGCTAAGCCTTGGGTTGCTTTACCTACAGTGTATATATTCATCCTGTTTACTCCAGCACCCATGATCCCTCTTAAACCACCTGTTCCAAACTCCAATTCTTTATAAAACCTATCCTCTATCTCTTTTTCATCTTTTATATTTCTCAATTCTTCTTTAGTTTTTTCATCCACATCTTCTGAGTCAATCCATTTTTTATAAATATCTAGATACATATTTTCCTCCTATATTGGCATAATGTCCCTAAAATTCTATTATGAATTTTCCGTTTTCGTATATCAATTCTCCATCAGCATAAATTTTACCTTCGCTCATATCATTTACTAGATCCCAATGGATGGTAGATCTGTTCTTTCCTCCGCTCTCTTCCATAGAATCACCTATAGCCATATGAATGCTTCCGCCTATCTTCTCATCAAATAGAGTGTTATTTGTAAATTTTTCAATGGAATAATTTGTTCCAATTGCAAACTCTCCAAAAAACTTCGAGCCTTCATCAGTTTTAAGAGCTTCTAATAAAAGATCCTCGCCTTTTTTCGCAGTTGCCTCAACTATCTCCCCATTTTTAACCACAAGCTTTATTTTATCAAGATCTTTCCCAAAATAAATTGCAGGATAAGAAAAAGTTATAACCCCATCTATCTTATTTTCAACAGGTGAACAGAAAACCTCTCCATCAGGAAAGTTTTGAGTTCCATCACAATTGATCCACTTTCTTCCTTCGGTGCATATCTTAATGTCTGTATCTTTACTTATCACATGAAATTCTTTTTTAGTATCTAGATAATTACATATCTTATCTTGCGTTTTAGATATTTCCTCCCAATAAGCTACAGGATCATCTAAATTGAGCATTCCTGCATTATATACAAAATCCTCATATTCATCAAGGCTCATATTAGCTTCTTGTGCATGAGAATATGTAGGATATTCCGTTCCTACCCATCTTAATTCCCCTGTGCTCATCCTCTTTGAATAAATTTCTCTCCAAGATTTTGCGCCTTTCATTGAAAACCTTATCTTTTCAGGTGAGCATCCTGCTGTCGTCTTTGTATTTCTTTCTGCCCAAGCAGTTATCCACACATCTGCTTTTTGGATTATATGTTTCATAAGTATATTTTCATGGTTTAATTGTTCTTCAGTTGCATGTTTAAATCTTACCTCAGAAAACTCACCAGATGATAGGGAATACTCCACATGAGCACCCTTTAAAATCGCCTCTTTATAAACTGCCTTTGCCCATGGAAGAGCTACCTCATCACAACTTATAAATACAAAATCGCCCTTTTTAACCTTTGTTGAATAATTAACTAATAGCTTTGCTAATTTTACCAAACGTTCATCCATATTTTAGCCTCCTAATTTCAAAATCTTTCTACAATTATATCATAAATTAATCCTTAAGGTACATTATCATAAATTCATAATCCCCATCATCGCATTCTCTTATAAACCTCTCACCTTCTATAAACCCTGCTTTCTCATAGACCTTAGTTGCTCTTTCATTAAAAGTTGCAACTGTAAGCCTTATTTTATTAGTATTAAATTTGTTTTTTAAAAAATCTATACCATATTGTACAAAAGATAGTCCTAATCCTTTTCCTGTTAAATCAGGCCTTAGGCTTAAACCCATGTCTATAAAATCATCTGTATAGAACGACCTGCTTTCATTTGTGACTACCCTTGCTTCTTCATTTATGCAATAATATCCCACTAATTCCTTATCTTCATTTAAACATGCAAAATATTTATTATTTATCACAACCTCAGGATTTAGCAATAAATCTGGAAAATTATATACATCATAGGGTTTATTAAACTTCCATTTTAAAATTTGATACCTGTGTATATACTTCATATCTCCTACTTTAAAAACCATCTATCCCACCTACCTTAACTCTTCTAAAATATTGAAATTAAAGGTATAATACTTAAATAATGAGTCCATTTTTAAATTACAATGATAAAAAGTACTATATCTTATCAATTATACCATAATCGCTAATTAATGTTAGTAATATAATATATATGATTTTATAGGAAAAATATTTTATAAACTTACAAATATTATTAACTATTTTTTATATAAAATTTCATAGATAAAAGCTATTTTAGGTAGCGTTTTTATTTATTGAAAAATTTTTTTTGTATTGTTATAATTTAGTGGTTGGTAAATGAAAATTTACGATACTAAAAAAAGAGAGGATTTTTAATTGAGCGATTTAATAAATGAAATAGAAAAAAGACGAACCTTTGCAATAATATCCCATCCTGATGCAGGTAAAACAACTCTCACAGAAAAACTTTTATTATACGGAGGGGCCATAAGGCTTGCAGGGTCAGTAAAGGCTAGGAAAGCTGCAAGACATGCCACATCAGATTGGATGGAGATCGAAAAACAAAGAGGGATTTCTGTCACAAGTTCAGTTATGCAATTTAATTATAATAACTTTTGCATAAACATATTGGATACACCAGGTCACCAAGACTTTAGTGAGGACACATATAGAACCCTTATGGCAGCTGATTCTGCCGTTATGGTAATAGATGCTGCAAAAGGGGTTGAAGAGCAGACAAAGAAGCTCTTTAATGTATGCAGCTTAAGAGAAATTCCAATATTTACTTTTATAAATAAGATGGATAGGGAATCAAGAGATCCATTTGAATTAATCGAGATAATCGAAAAAGAGCTTGGAATTAAATCCTATCCCATAGATTGGCCTATAGGATCTGGAAAGGATTTTAGAGGTGTATATGATAGGAATGAAAAGATCATCAATGTATTTCAAGGTGGAAACCATGGTCAAGTTCAGGTTTCTTCCATAAGAGGAAATGTGGATGATAAAGTGTTTAAAGACCTTTTAGGAAGTGATTTTCATGAAAAATTAAAAAGCGATATAGAGCTTTTAGATATAGCAGGTGATGAATTTAAACTAGAAGATGTTAAAAATGGTAAACTCACTCCAGTATTTTTTGGAAGTGCCCTTACAAATTTTGGAGTGGAATCATTTTTAAATTATTTTTTAAAGTACACCTCTCCTCCTTCTCCTAGAGTTTCAGATCAGGGTCTTATCGATGTCTATGAAGAGCCGTTTTCTTCTTTTATATTTAAAATACAAGCTAATATGAACCCTGCTCACAGAGATAGGATAGCTTTTATGAGAATATGCTCTGGAAAATTTGAAAAGGGTATGGAAGTATTCCATATACAAGGTAAAAATAAGATAAAGCTTTCGCAGCCTCAGCAATTTTTAGCACAAGATAGAGATATAATCGAAGAAGCTTATGCAGGAGATATAATTGGTGTCTTTGATCCTGGTATTTTTTCAATAGGAGATACATTATGCTTAAGCCAAAAGAAATATAAATTTGAAAAGATACCTACCTTTGCTCCTGAGCATTTTGCAAGGATTAAAACTGTAGACACCATGAAAAGAAAGCAATTTGTAAAAGGAGTTCTTCAGATAGCTCAAGAAGGGGCCATTCAAGTATTTAGAGATTTAAACTATGGAACTGAGGAATTTATAATAGGTGTGGTTGGAACATTGCAGTTTGATGTTCTTGAATATAGGCTAAGAAGTGAATATAATGTGGAAATAAAGCTTGAACACCAAGGCTATAGATTTATACGATGGATTGAAAATGAAGATATAGATATAGATAAAACCATAGTCACAAGCGATTCTAGAAAGGTAAAAGATTTAAAAGACAGAAACCTTCTTTTATTTCAAAGCGATTGGGCTATAAGCTGGGCCCTTGATCACAATAAAGGGCTTATTTTATCAGATATAAGCGTATAATATCCTTTTCTTTATGAATAATTTTTGATATTATAAAATAAATACAAAATTATAAAGATTAAGGGATGTTTATGAATAGGATCAGAGAATTTTATGAAGATATTATAATTCAAATTAGAAACATTGTTATAGACTTATTTTTAGTATCAGTGCATTTTTTTAGAAGATTATTTAAAACATCTACAAAAAATTTAATGGAGGATGAATGGCTAGACCTTCATTTAAAAAATCAGATTTATGGAGGAAACCAAAATTGGTTTCCAACAAAGGTAGCAAAAGAGAGCGCTTGTGGTACCACCTCTGCTGCAGATATAACTGCATATCTTGCAAAATACTATGATGAATATAGCGCTCTTTATGCTTATGATAAAAATAACATTTCAAATGATGACTTTTTAAAACACATGGAAGAAATATATAAATTTTTATATCCAACAAAAGTTCCTTTTGTGGATAAAAAATTGATCGGTGTACCATTTGCTGAAAGTTATGGAAGAGGAATTAAAAAATTTGCAAAAAGTAGAGGAGTAAGCTTAAAGATAAAGATATTTTCAAAAAAACTCACTAAATTAAATGCAATTGAATTTATACAAGAGGGTCTTAAAAAAGATAGACCTGTTGCTATGATTCAATGGGAAAATAGAACTTTAGAAGAATATATGTTTCATTGGATGACCATAGTAGGAATTGAAAAGGATGAAAAATCTGATGATATATTTATAAATTTTTTAACTTGGGGAAGATTTGTTAAATTTAACATCGATGAGATATTAAAACCAAAGGGAGTTCTTAAAAATATAAATTTTTTGTACATAGAATAAGGAAGGGTTGTTTTTTCTAACATTTTAGTTAGATAAAACAACCCTTTTACAACTTTAATACTTAATCAAATTCACTCATATACCTATCTTTTAAATCATTAACTTCATTCACATAAAACTGTCTCTCTTTTGATTCAGGTGTTGCATCGGCTGAGTACAAACTTCCATCGTTAACAGCACTACCTTCTGCATTTATTTTATCCCTTGCTAAAATTTGAAGCCTTTCTAGCAAATCATATTCCTGCGATTCCAAAACATCATTTTTAGAATTTTTAGAACTTTTATTAAAATAAATTTTCATTTGGTGCCACCGCCTTTTAGTTTACACTTCAGGATATTGTCACCTTCATGTATTATTGTAACCTTTTAATTTAAAATTATCCTTCCATTTTTTGTTTTTTTATAAAACTTTAAGTAACTCGCATAAAGTTTCACAATGTATTGCAGTACCATATACTAAAGCATCCTCATCTATGTCAAATAAGGAGCTGTGAGCTGAGTGCACTATCCCCTTTTCTTCATTTTTTACCCCTAAAAGATAAAATGATGAAGGAACCTTTTCAGCAAAATATGCAAAGCTCTCTACGCCCATAAATGAATTTTTTAAATTTATTATGTTTTCCTTACCAATTACCTTCTTTGCAGAAGATATGACTATATCTGTTATGTTATTGTTATTTTTAAGTGCAGGGTATCCATCTACTATATGGAGAATTGCTTTTGCTCTAAAGCTTTCTGCAATTCCTTCAACTAACTCCCTTAGCCTTTTTTTTATAAATTCCCTATGTTCGCTCCTTAAAGTTCTTATGATTCCATTTATAGTACAAGAATCAGGGATTACATTCCCACAAGATCCACCTTTTATCTCCCCTATTGTAATCACAGTAGGTGCAGTTGGTGGAATTTCCCTTGTTACTATGCCCTGAATTGCAACAACTATTTGGCATGCAATAAATATAGGATCTATGGTGCTCTGAGGATATGCACCGTGACCTCCTTTTCCTTCAATGATTATTTTAAATGGATTAGAGCTCACATTTACTAAATCCCTTTTGATGCCTATCTTGCCTGTTTCTATGCCTTCACTTACATGTAAGCCTATCATAGCATCTACATCAGGATTTAATAAACATCCTTCATTTATCATAATAGGAGCTCCGCCTGTATCTTCTTCTGCAGGCTCAAATATAAATTTGACATTTCCATTTAAACTATCTTTTATGGAATTTAATATCTTAACTGCTCCCATAGCCATTGCCATATGGGCATCATGACCACAGGCATGCATCTTACATATTTCCTTTGAAGAATAATCGCAGGCCTTTAAATCTGTTATAGGCAGCGCATCCATATCGCATCTTAGAGCAACAGTCTTAGGACCATTTCCATAAATTGTAGCTGCCACTCCAGTCCTCGCATATTCTTTATATGAAACCTCTTCAATTTTTAAAAAATCCTTTATAACTTGAGATGTTTTCCATTCTTCAAAAGCAAGCTCAGGGGTTTCGTGAAACCTTCTCCTCCAATTTATTAAATCATCCTTTATATCATTAGCCATTTTTAAAAAATCCATTAAATCCCCTCTTTTTTTAAAATACTAATATGATTATAACAAAAATAATTTCAACTAAAACTAGTATTTCAAAAAACCTCATCTATTATCAGGTTAATTTATTTTTCAAAGCAATAAATTAACCTATTGTACTAATCAGTGTAAAATTAGCACAATAGGTTAATCTATAATATCTTTCCTATAAAATCTTTAGTTCTCTTATTTTTAGTATTTGAAAAAATATCATAAGCAGTTCCGCTTTCGACGATTAAGCCTTCATCCATAAATATTATCTTATCTCCTACTTCTTTTGCAAATCCCATCTCATGAGTTACAATAACCATGGTCATTCCATCTCTTGCAAGGTCTTTCATGGTACTTAGTACCTCTCCTACCATCTCAGGATCTAAAGCAGATGTAGGTTCATCAAATAAAATAACGTCAGGCTCCATTGCAAGAGCTCTTGCAATTGCAACCCTTTGTTTTTGACCTCCTGATAGGCTCCCTGGATAAGAATCTTTTTTATCTATAAGTCCAACTTTTTTTAGAAGCGTAACTCCAAGATCTTCTGCTTTCTCTTTGTCCATCTTTTTTACGTAAATTGGAGCTAAAGTTAAGTTTTTTATCACAGTTTTGTGAGGAAATAGATTGAAACTTTGAAACACCATCCCAACCTTTTCTCTATATTTGTTTATATCTTTATTTATTATATCCTCATTTTGAAATAATACATTTCCACTTGTAGGTATCTCAAGATGATTAATGCATCTTAAAAGCGTGCTCTTTCCTGATCCTGATGGACCTATTATAACCACAACTTCACCCTTTGAAACCTCAAGTGATACTCCCTTTAAAACTTCTAAGTCATCAAATTTTTTATGAACATCCTTAACTTTAATCATAAAAACTGAACTATGGAAACCCATGTTATGCATGAGAGGAAATAGTTCTAACCTTCCTTTCTACTGGTATTTGTTTTTTATGGATCATTGATAAACTTTCATGCCTCTTTCAACTCTGCCTAGCAATTTGCTTAAAGTAAATGTCATCACAAAATAAAATATAGATGCTATGACATAGGGCAAAAAAGGTTTATAAGATATTCCTTTTACAGTGTTAGCGTTAAACATCAAATCGTGCATACCTATTATAGATACTACTGCAGATTCTTTTATTACTACTATAAACTCATTTCCTAGAGCAGGAAATATATTTCGTAAGGCTTGAGGGACTATTATCTCTTTTAGAGTTAAAAGTTTATTCATTCCAAGGCTCATCGCTGCTTCTCTCTGCCCTTTGTCTATAGATTCAATACCTGCTCTTATGATTTCAGATACATAAGCTGCACTATTAAGAGATAGTATGGTAACACTTATAGCTATAAGATTAAAGTGAAAGCCTAAAAGCCCAGGACCATAATAGCCCATATAAAGTTGTACAAGAACAGGTGTCCCACGTATAAATTCTGTATATGTAACGCTTAAAAATCTTAAAAGTTTAAACTTTGAAGTCTTCATCAAGGTTAGAAAAAAACCGATGATAGCTCCAAAGAAAACCGCCATTAAAGATACCAATATAGTAAGCCCTGCACCTTGTACAAAGAACATGATATATTTTTCAAAAAAACTAAAAATTTCATTTAACATAAAAGAGCACCCCTAAGACTTTTAATAAAGGTATATTAAAAGCATATTATATATATACTTTTATTTTTATATTTTTATCGCTACTATTGTTGCGTATCTGCTAATTCATTATTCTCTACTATAAATTTTTCAATCAAACCCTCTTTTGTTAATCTATCTATAGTAGCATTGATCTTTTCTACTAAATCTGAGTTCCCTTTTTTTATTGCTACAGCAGTTCCATCAGTGGTAGGTGCTTCAAATTCTACTTGTCCAACTTTTACTCCTGTAGCATTTTTAGCATATGCACTTGCAACAGCATCATCTAAAACAATAGCTTCTATGTTCTTTGATTTAAGATCTAATACGAGATCTGTAACTTTCCCAAGAGTTCTAAGTTCTGAATCTTTTAATTGAGTTGTTGCAATTTCCTCTTGAATGCTTCCTTTTTGAGCACCAATTTTTACACCATTTAAATCTTCTTTAGTTTTATATTTATCATAATCTTCTTCTCTTACCAACATTTTTTGCTTAGCTTTAAAATACACATTTGAGAAATCTACAGATTTCTTTCTCTCATCTGTAGCACTCATACTTGCAAGAACAACATCTATGTTATCTGTAGCGAGAGCTGCAAGAAGTCCATCAAAATCCATATCCTTTATTTCAAGTTCCACTCCAAGATCTTTAGCAATCTCTTTGCCAATTGAAATATCTATACCTACAATTTCATCTTTTCCATCCTTTGTAATGTGAAACTCAAAAGGAGGATAATCTGCAGAAGTTCCAAGAACAAGCTTGCCTTTACTTTTAATTTTCTCAGTTGCAAGATTAGTTGCACTCTGAGAAGCACAGCTACTAAGTAAAGTTAAGATAATAAACCCTATCATTAATAAAGATAATTTTTTTAAACTCATCTATATATCACCTCAATAATATTATACGTATAATTATACATATATGCGAATAAAAATTCAAACATTTTTTTAAAATTTATTCATTTTTTTTTAATAAAAAAATTTCTTAATCATACTTCTTGATAAAGGTTTAAATTTATAATATAATAGAATAAATTATAGCTTTTTCTTAACAAAATCTTATAAGGGGTTGATAATATGTTTAAGCAGATTGTCGCTTTATTCATCAGCATTTGTACTATTTTTATGGTGAATATACCACACTCTTACATATCTGCAAAGGAAACTAATAATAGCTTTGTGCAGGAACAAGATATTAAGCCTTTTACAGATCTTGCCTTAAAAGAAATTAAGGAAAAATTCGGCATTGACGTACCTAAAAATTACACTGTAATTATGTACAAATCTCTTGAGAGCAATGGAATCACATATGAGGGAAATATAAGGTTTACGTCTCCAAACTGGGAAAAAGCATCATCATCAAAGTTTAACTCTGAAACAGCTTGTCAATATTCTGTAATTTTTAAACATATAGATCTTTATAAAAAGACGGCATGTATTTATGGAGCAGATGTTCAAATTTTAACTCCTAGATCATCACTTAATTTTAAAGATCCAGTATTTACCCCATGTGAAGAAATTTTAATGGAGCAAAAAGCATTTGAATTTGCACAAAAGTATAAATTTAATGTAACTGATATAAAATCTAAAGAAATATACTTAAATAACTATCTTGAAAATAAAGAAGGATATATGATTCATTTTAATACAACAGATAATGTTCCATGTTCAATAATAGTAACAAGGAACGGTGAAATTTTTGGATATTATAGAGTAGAAATAAAGGGATAGTAGAAATATAGACCCCAAAATCTGTATTTACAATATTAAAATCCATACTAAAATAAACTTAGGATGGATTTTATTAATGAATTATACATTAAGATGATACAACATCATATCTTCACAAACCATTGTTTTTGATATATTTTAAAGCAGCCTTTTTAATATTTTCCCAGATCATAAGCAGAGAAACTAAGGTTAAAAGTATCGCAGGCATGAAGTTAACAACATTTTTATCTGAAGTTATCATGGTAAAAATATATAACAATATAACTAAAAGGTTATTGTATAATACATCTTTTCTTTTAATAGCTCCATTTATCAAGGCATACGCTGAACATATTGGAAAAAATAATAGTAGAAAATAATTTAAAAATTTATAGGATATAAAGTTAAATTGTATATAAAAGAGCAAAGATGGTATTATAGAAAAATTTATAAATATGGAGAACATCACAAATAATCTAAGTGAATTATCATTAAATTTTATTAGAACATATCTATTGTAAAATAAATTAAAAGCTATAATAAATAAACCTGCTAATGAAATAAAGTGCAATCTATCATAGTAGTATCTATTGTATGGCAATAGAGAAAGGCTTAAAACTCCAACTGACATATTAATTATTGGCATAAAGTAAGGTAAAAACTTAAACTCATTCACTTATTAATGCAACTCCCTTGTGTACGGAATAAATATAATAATTATAGCATAAAAAAATAGTACCAAACCAATGGTACTATTTTTTTATATAAATTTAGCAACTATATTTCCAAAATTTGAAAGTGAGGCATATTTGCAAGAAGCACTTTACTAAGACCAGAACAATGCATTTATCTTCAATTATATCCATTATATCCATAATTCATTTCATTAATTATCCATTATGAATAATCAATTTTATAACAAAAGGGATATTATATATTGGACTATAGTTTATTGATTTATTTTTTATTTACTTAAGATTATCATTTTTAAAAATTATAGTCAACGTTTACATTCAGCTATAATAAATTATTATTCCCAATTGCCGAATAATAAATATCCCATACAATAGCCATTTATTTATAAAAAGTGTTTAGAAAAAAATAAATCTGTCAAAGATATTAAATAAAAAATATTAGGTGATAAGTGTGAAAATAAAATTTTTTTTGTATTTTTTTATTTCTATTTTAGTAATAACCTCAACTGCAATAATATATAGAAATATATCCCTTGAACAGCTTAAAACAAACATATACAAAACTCAAAATATAACAACATCCACTGAAACAAATAAAATAAACTGCAATGGTGTACTTGCTTCCCAATATAAAGAAGATTATTTTCCTAAAGATGGAAAAATAATTAAAATAAACTGTAAAGTAGGTGAAAAAATTTTAGAAGGCGAAGTTTTAGCTCTTATTGAATCTGAAGAATCCTCAAAACCATATAATGTAATAGCATTAAAAGATGGAACAATAACCTCCGTATCATACACTGAAGGGGAATACTATGATTCAAAAAAACCAATCATCACAACAGAAGATCTCACTTTAATGAAAGTCATAGTGAACATAAACAGCAAGGACTACGAATATATAAGATTAAATCAAAGTGCAATCATAAACACTCAATTTTTAGAATTTAAGGGAAAAGTATCTTATATAAGCCCTACAGGAATTGGAGATTATATAAATTCAAATAAATCTTACCTTCCAATAGAAATTTCTATAGATAAAAAAACTGAAAACTTAAAAAGCGGTTTAGAAGTCAGTGCTAGCATAATAATAGATCAAAAAGAAAATATCATAGCTTTAGAGGAAAATCTCATAAAAAAAGATATGAATGGAAGCTTTGTATATGTTGCAAAAGATGACATGGCATCTAAAAGATATATAAAAAAGGGAACTAAATTCAGCAATAAATTTGAAATAATTGATGGCTTATATAAAAACGATACAGTGATACTAGACCCAATGGACACCTTAGTAGAAGGTCAAAGGATTATACCAGAAGAATCTATACCAGCAAACAGTCCTCTTTTTAATCATTAAAATAAAAAAATCTCCTAAATTTAGGAGATTTTTTTATTTATTATTATTTATTTGTATCTCTAATAATACTCTTCGCAAGTAAATCTATGTCCAAACTGGAATTCCCAGCTTCCTCTTTAAACTTTTTGTAATCTAACAATATATAAACTGGTTTATTATTCTTCAAAATAACAAGTGACTTATGCTGTTCTAGCAATTTTATTACTTTTGAAAAATTTTGATTTACTTCTGAAATTGATACAAGCTTATCTGAATTTATAAGCACAAAAGCACCTCCAACAAATAATTATAAATTTATCTCAAAATAAATTTATCTTAATTTAAATATTCTTAAATAACATTTAGTTAATTATTATTATAAATTAAAACATATCTCAATCTTTATTGTATCTTTATATTAAAATTATTTGCAAATAATTTTAATATAAATAAGTTTTATAATATTCTATGTTTTATTTTACTAATTATACATATTTACATGTGCTATTTTTTTAATTATTATAATTTGTAAAATTTAAACATTAATATTTTAAAAAATACTTTGAGGGATTTATTTACATTTTAAAACTAGCATTTTTCTAAATAATTTTTAATTCTTTCTGCAGCTATTGAGCTTTCTTCTACAATTTCAAAAACATTATCATGTATAAAAGCAGCATTCCCACATTTAAATATACCTTCTATTCCAGTTTGGAAATTTTTATCTATAAATGATCTAGTTTTATTATCATAATTTAAATCTAACTTTTTATAAAGCTCTAAATCAGGCTGAAATCCTAAAGAAAAAATAAAGCAATCACATTTAATGAATATCTCTTCATCTTCACTTGCTGCATCTGAACAATAAACCCCTTCTACTCTCTCTCTGCCAATTATGCGTTTTAACACTTTATTGGTAATGATCTCAACACTAAATATTCTAGCTTCTTTAAGTGCTGTATAACTACACTGAGGAACACTACTTTGCTCCAATATACCTTTTATTCTTGCTCCCTCTAAAATTAACCTTCTCGCCATCAAAACCGACATATCATTGCATCCAAAAATTAATATCTCCTTTCCTGGTAGATGACCGTCTAGCCCTATAAATTTTTGAACTGTTCCATAGCTATATATTCCTGCACATTTATTATTTGTTATATTAACTGCACCTATTGGCTTTTCTTTGCATCCTGTAGATATTAATATAACTTTTGCCTTCACAATATTTATGCCTTCATATCCATTTATATATTTAACAGTTTTATCTTTTGAAATTTCTAATACGGTTGTATCTACCTTACATTTAATGTTAAGATCATTTATTTTTCTAATAAATTTATATATATATTCTGTACCTGTTAGATTTTCTTTATTCATATTTTTTACATTACCAATTTCTAGACATTCATTTAATATTCCACCTAAAAAATTTTCTCTTTCAATAATTAATATATTTTTTACACCTAAGGAATAAGCATTTAATGATGTGCTTAGTCCAGCGATTCCTCCTCCTATAACGATTAAATCATAATATTCCATGTATTTTTCTGCTACTTAAAATATGAACAAATATATTCATATTAAAAAATTTTTTTCTCCTTCAATGCCTTTATATTATTTTTGAATATTTTGTTTAGTAGCTTCTCCTTTCTCTTTTTTATGTGTTATTTGTAAACTTTCATATAAATTATAACTAATTTCTATATTAAAAAACAATTTTTATATATTCATTATCCTATAAAATTAAGATCATGTAAATTAATATAAAACAAAAAAGGTATATTTTAGAAATATACCTTTTGTTGTTTATCTTTTTGATTATTTATCCTTTATTATCTCTTTAACTTTTATAAGCCTTATGACATTTGCTCTCTCATTTTCATCTAATTTTATCTTTATAAACTTAATGGTTTCTTCTAAATCAGGAATGGTTCTATATTCTAATGCATTAACCCTTCTTCTCGTCTTCTCAATCTCAACAGCCATAAGCTGACAGGTTTTCTCTATCTCTGCAAGTGATAAGAGCTCTGCAATAATTGAATATAATTTTTCAATAGATAAATCTAGCTCTCCTGAAGTTTGAGCAAATCCATAAGGCAATATGCTCATGCTTGATTCTGTTTTTCTTTTAAAATTAAACACTGGAACATTTACGCTCATTATATTTTTATTATCTACATCTACAGTTATGCTCTCTTTTGGGAAAGAAAGGGCAGCTTCTAAAAATTCTGGACTCATAAGAGCAGATGCCATTAAAAAGTCTTTAAATGAATCTGTGAGCTTTTTTTCAATTTCTATTCTCAATTTGTTATTCTGTTTTATCAAATCGATAAACCTTCTCATAAGTTCATCCTGTTTATCTTTTAGCAATTTATGCCCACGAGCGGCTGTAGCTAATCTAGCCTTTAACTTTGTGAGCTCCATTCTATTTGGATTAACATTTAATCTCATATTTACCCTTCTTTCTTTGGTAAATATTTTTCCAGATATTCATCTCTGATCCTTTTAAGCTCCGTTCTTGGAATTGTCTCTAATATTTTCCATCCAATACCCAAGGTCTCTTCTATGGTTCTATTGGATTGGAAGCCCTGATTTAAGTAAGTTTCCTCAAATTTATCTGAGAACTTAGCAAATTTTTTATCAAGATCAGATAGAGCTGATTCTCCAAGTATTACTGATAACTCTTTAGCCTCTTTACCTTGAGCATAAGCTGAAAACAATTGATTCATTGTATCTGCATGATCCTCTCTAGTCTTACCTTTTCCTATCCCCTTATCCTTAAGCCTTGACAAAGATGGCAACACATCTATAGGAGGATTTATTCCTTTTCTGTAGAGTTCTCTTGAAAGAATTATCTGTCCTTCTGTAATATACCCTGTTAAATCTGGTATTGGGTGAGTCTTATCATCTTCAGGCATGGTTAAAATAGGTATCTGAGTGATGGAACCTTCTCTTCCCTTAATCCTTCCAGCTCTTTCATATATTGTAGATAAATCTGTATAAAGGTAACCAGGATATCCTCTTCTTCCTGGAACCTCTTTTCTTGCTGCTGACACTTCTCTTAGAGCTTCGCAGTAATTTGTTATATCCGTCAAAATTACAAGCACATGCATTCCCTTTTCATAAGCTAAGTATTCTGCAACGGTGAGAGCCATACGTGGAGTTGCAATCCTTTCAATAGCAGGATCGTTTGCAAGATTCATAAACAATACTGCCCTATCTAACGCCCCAGTCTTCCTAAAATCTTCAATAAAAAACTCAGCTTCTTCAAATGTTATTCCAATAGCAGCAAACACAACAGCAAATTTAGAGGTTCCGCTTAAAACTTTAGATTGACGGGCAATTTGTGCTGCAAGTTCAGCATGAGGAAGCCCTGAACCTGAAAATACTGGAAGTTTTTGACCACGCACTAAAGTATTTAATCCATCAATTGCAGAAACTCCTGTTTGAATAAATTCAGAAGGGTAATTTCTTGCTACAGGATTTATAGCTTCACCATTGATATCTCTCTTTTTATCTGGCATTATATTTGGACCTCCATCCTTAGGTCTGCCAAGTCCATCAAATACCCTTCCTAGCATATCAGTAGATACCCCAAGCTCTAGGGGCTTACCTAAAAATTTAACCTTTGATTCTTTTAAATTTATACCTTGAGCTCCTTCAAATAATTGAACTAAAGCCTTATTTCTATTTATATCTAAAACCCTTCCATGCCTTATGCTCTTATCTTTAAGTTCAATTTCAACCAGCTCATCATAAGTGACACCTGATACTTCATCAACTAACATAAGAGGGCCTACAACTTCTGTAACAGTTTTATACTCTCTATACATTTATATCAACCCTCCTAGCAACTAATAACTCTATATCAGATGATACATCCTTAAATATATCCTCTATTTTATCTAAATCTTTTTCACTAGTATACTTTGCTCTTGATATCTTCTCTCTAGATGGTATCTCAATAAGCTCTTTAAAGTACACTCCTTCATCAAGGCTATTCTTTGCTAATTTATAGTACTCAAATATTAAAGATAGCATAAGATATTGTTTTTTAAGGGATGCATATGTATCTACCTCATGAAATGCATTTTGCTGCAAATAATCTTCCCTTAAAGATTTTGCAACTTCAAGCTTTAATCTATCATCCTCAGATATTCCATCAATACCAACAAGCCTTACGATCTCTTGTATCTTTGCTTCATCCTGCAAAAGAACCATAGCCCTAGATCTAAGCTTGCTCCAATCGCTTGCTACATTTTTATCCATCCATTCTCCAACTGCTGAATTATACAATGAATATGAATTAAGCCAGTTTATAGCAGGAAAATGCCTTCTATATGCAAGCTGTGCATCTAAGCTCCAAAAAACTTTTGTAATTCTAAGGGTTGCTTGAGTAACAGGTTCAGATAAATCTCCTCCAGGAGGAGAAACAGCTCCAATAGCTGTAAGCATTCCTATTCTTTCATCGCTACCTAGACACACAACCTTTCCTGATCTCTCGTAAAAACCTGCTGCACGAGATGAGAGATAAGCAGGATAACCTTCTTCTCCAGGCATCTCTTCAAGCCTCCCTGACATCTCTCTTAAAGCTTCCGCCCAACGAGAGGTAGAATCTGCCATAAGTGCAACAGAATACCCCATATCTCTAAAATATTCACCAATTGTAATCCCAGTGTAAATAGAAGCTTCCCTTGCAGCAACCGGCATATTTGATGTATTTGCAATAAGGACAGTCCTCTTCATAAGGGTTTCTCCTGTTTTAGGGTCTAAAAGCTCTGGAAATTCATTCAAAACGTCAGTCATCTCATTTCCACGCTCACCACAGCCTATATACACCACTATTTCTGCATCTGCCCACTTTGCAAGCTGATGCTGTACTACTGTTTTACCAGATCCAAATGGTCCAGGGACACAAGCTGTCCCACCCTTAGTTACAGGAAAAAATGTATCTATAACCCTTTGCCCTGTGATCATAGGTTCCACTGGATTTAGCTTTTGTTTATATCTTCTTCCTATTCTAACAGGCCATTTTTGCAGAAGAGTTAATTTTTTTGATCCATCATCTGTATCCAGTTCACATACAACATCATCCAACTTAAAGGATCCTTTTTTTATTTCCTTTATAACTCCTGAAATTCCATAAGGGACCATTATCTTATGAATTACTATTGTAGTCTCTTGTATCTCTCCTATAATGTCTCCTTCACTAACTTTATCTCCAATGTTTTTTACAGGTTTAAAATCCCAGCTTTTATTTCTATCCAATGCCTTAACCTGCACACCTCTTGCTATAAAATCCCCTGTCTTTTCTTTTATTTCTTCAAGAGGTCTTTGTATTCCATCAAAAATGGATTCCATAAGTCCAGGGCCTAGTTCTACAGAAAGCGGTTCTCCTGTTGTAACAACTGGATCCCCAGGCCCAAGTCCTGTGGTTTCCTCGTATACTTGAATAGAAGCTATATCATTGCGCATTTCTATTATCTCTCCAACGAGATTTAACTTTCCTACCTTAACAACATCATATATATTTGCTTCTTCCATTCCCTCTGCAAGTACTAAAGGTCCTGAAACTTTTACAATCTTACCAACTTTCAAATTTTCATTGCCCCCCTATAAAATATTTACTCCCACTGCTTTTTCTACATTAGCCCTTATATTACTTAATCCTATATTTAACGAACCTTGATTATTTGGAATAAGTATTATAGCAGGAAGTATGGATTGTGAATATCTTTCAATAGTTTCCGATATTAAAGATGCTATCTGCTCTGTTATAAATATGACTGCATAATTCTCATTTGCAAGCTTATCCACAGCATATCTACCTTCATTCCCATTACTTACAATAAAAACATCTATGCCAATTACTTTAAATGGTAAAATGGAATCCTTATCTCCTACAACTCCAATTCTATAATCACTCTTATACATAGACATCACGCAGCCTTTCTCTTATAGAATCTTTGGAAATATTGTTTATTTTACCCACTAAAATTATTCTTAGAGCCTTTATTTCATTTTCTTTTGCACTTAAGAACGAGATAATAGGTTCCATTCCAAATGCGCTATATTTTGATGGTTTTATTATTTGCATTATAAAATCATCAGAAAGCTTCTCAAAGTAAGAAAAATTCCCACTGTCTAAATAGCTCTTTAAACCTTGAGAAAATACATTTCCATGTTTAAAACTACTATAATGATTTGACAAAGAATCGATACTTTCTATATACATATTCTTTAAGGTATCATTATTTAAAAAGCCTCCATCTATTATTGCATTTTCAAAGAGCCTTATATCTGCCCCTTGTCTTTTTAACCTTAATAAAGTTTTAAAATTGATAAAATCTATAGAATATCTTGTTATATTGATCGAAAGATCATTTTTTAAATGCTTTGCACAATTTAGTAAGGCTTTATATAATCCTTTATCTAACTCTATTTCTAACCCTTGAGGATCTTTAAACTCATTAAAGGATTTCTCAGCATTTTCAATACTTTTTTTAATATCTTCATCAAAATAATTTAAATCCTCTAAAATAATATGGCTATTTAAATCTTTAACATCGTATTTCCCAAGATTGCTAAATATATAAGAAAAATCTTTTTTTAAATATTTTCCTTTTAATGACACTTTTATATTATGGTAATCATACTTTAAAGATAAAAAATCAATTATATCTTTATATGGGCATATCTTTCGCACATTATCATAGGATTCTTTTAAATTATTTTTTAAAATGACCTCATACTGGACACTATCATCATCCGCAATATTTTTACAATTATATCCAACTTCTTGTAAAATTTTAATAGCATCTTCATAAGAAGAGGAATCTATAATTCTATCAAGATTTTGTTTTGTTAAAAGTCCTTTTTCATACGTCCTTATTACAGCAACAGATTGCGCAAAATCTAGTTCATTCATATCTTTCCCCTCTATGTAAATAATTCTTCTATGATCATCTTTTCCAAATCATCCTTATAAAAATCTATAACGCTTTCATAAGTAAAGTCCATTATTAATTTATCTTTTATAAGGATAAAACCATCATTATTTTTTAGAGTATCATTTGAAATCTTGTATTTATCTCCCATTTTTATCAATAATTTTTCTGCGGATTTTTTAAATTTATTTGCTACTTTTACTTCTACATCTTCTGAAGCATCAACAGTCAATAGTCCATTTTTTAAGTATTTTAAATACTCTTCCTCCTTTAAATTCATAAGCCTATCTCTTAATTTTTCCATACAATTTTCAATTGATTCTTGTTTTAGTATCAAAGTTTTATTTCTTAAATTTAATTCTTCTTTTGAAATAATCCTTTCATGTAAAAGAGAAGCGTCCTGATGAGCTTTATTTATTATTTCTTCATATTCTTTTTGAGTTTCTTTTTCTATTTCTTGTTTTATTTTATCACATTCTATTTCGTTTTCTTTTAATATTTTATCAGAACTTTCCTTAGAATCGGATATAACCTTGTTTATCAAATTTTGCAAACCTGACATTACATCACATCCTCAATTTACTAAATTCTTGTTACCATTATTATGGATAGTATAAATGCTAAAATTGCATAGGTTTCAACCATAGCAGCTATGATGATACCTTTTGTATTGTGATCTGGCTTTTTAGCTAAGATACCAATACCAGATGCAGCTGCTTTTGCTTGTGAAATTGCTGAAAACCATCCTACAAATCCTACAGGACATGCAGCAAATAAAAATGATAGTCCCATTTGAAGTGACATATCTGGTGTATATCTCATCAATATAAATAATGCAATTATGAAACCATATAATCCTTGAGTACCTGGCAATAATTGTAATACTAAACCTTTACCAAATTTATCTGGTTCTTCAGTAGTAAGACCTGCTAGAGCTTGGCCTGTTATACCAACTCCTATAGCAGAACCTATGCCAGCAAATATAGCTGCAACTCCCATAGCTAAAAAGAATAAAACAAGTCCTCCATTTTCCATCATAAACTGAAAAAAAGTATTCATGAAAATAATACCCTCCTATTTATCATTAATCTCTGTAATTTCTATATATTTATTTGAGGATTTAAATGGTTTAAAAGGCTTTCCTCCACCTTCGTAAAATTTTCCAAAATATTCTACATACTGCAATCTGCATGTATGAACATATGCTCCAAGAGCACTTAAGAATAGATTGAATAAATGTGCAAAAATAAATATGGCAATCCCTATGGTAAATCTTGCAAATACAGGCATCATACCTATTATCATGTTAAATGCAAAAGCAATAAATCCTCCAGCAAGCCCTAAAGCCATTATTCTAGAATAAGATACAAAATCACCTACATATCCGCTAATATTATAGAGCGCATATAAGCCGCCTACAAGTTTACCTACTATGGTTTTATTTTGTCTTCCATTTGTAAGTACTATACCAACCATACCTATTACCATTATAGCTGTAAAAACACTGCCCATAGATTTTGGTAAAATATCACTCATGCTAGTTAAAAGAAGCCCTATAGCTCCTATTAAAGCAGCATACCATGTAAAAACATCAAAAACTGCATCTAAAAGCTTACCATCTCTTATATACATATAAGCCTTGACACCAAGTCCAAAAAAGATCTGAATCACCCCTAATATTACAGATATGGCAAGCAGGGTCATTATATCCTTTGAAGTATCAATTAATGCAGGAATTTTTATTGCATCTCCAAAAAAGCTTCCATATACTAAACCTGCAATTATGGTTGGAAAGCTTAAAAAGAAGAAAAATCTCATAAAATTTTTCTGTGTTTTTTCTAATTTAAAAAATTTTAATGCTATTGATGAAGCTATCAAGAGTAGTAGACCATACCCTACATCTGCAAGCATCATACCGAAGAAAACCAAATAAAATGGAGTTATAAATGGAGTAGGATCTATCTCATTGTATCTTGGACAAGAATACATCTGTGTGATGGATTCAAAGCTTGAATTTAATAAGTTATTTTTTAAAAGAACAGGCACATTTTCATCATCCTTTGATGCTTCTTCCATATCAATAAAGTAATCATCACCTAAAGTTTCATCTAGCAATTTCATCAACGCTTTAGAATCATCACTTGCAACCCATCCTAAAAGAACAAAGAATTTATCTGAATTTAGCAGATTTGTCTTAATCTCTTCTTTTGATTTTTCATTTTCATAATAATCATAACATTTCCTTAAGATTGGTAAATTTGGTGTAAGGGATTTTAATTTTTCAGTATGTTGTTTTTTATTATTTGTTAAAGATTCAATCTTCAATAAATTACTCTGTACTAAATTTTTTGGTACACCATGTATCTGATTATTGCTCTTACTAAATCCGTTATTTCTTAAAATTTCTTCAACTTCATTTTTAAATTCTTTTATATAGACTATAAATACTAGTTTATCTTCTTTTATATTTCCAATCTCTTCAGTATAAAAAATCAATTCTTTTTCATTTAAATCTTGTATGCATTTATCAAAATTCCTAGTTGGCAATAGTCCAATAGTACCTTCATAGTATTTAAATTTCTTTAACTCCCTTTCGTCCATATCAAAATTAGAATATCTATCCAAATCTTCATTTTGCTGATTTAGAGTTAAAATTTGTGAAGATATGTCCTTTAATGCTTCATCTTCAAATTTAACCTCATCATAGATTTTATTTATATCAAACTTTTCTCCTATTTTTGATAGCTCTGTATAATCTAAATATGGCTTGCCTTCTCTATACTTTTCAATAATAGAAACCTTATCTTCAAAGGGTGTTAAAGTATTTATTAGGTAGTTTATATTTGAGATATTATCATAGATTTTTGAGCTATTTAAAGATGTGACACCATCTTTGAAAAAATCTTTATACAATTCATCTTCTAAAGTCATCTTATCTATCTGAACTTTGCCAAACTTATGTAAATTAAAAAGTAAATTGTTTTCCTTAGATTTTGCAGTGTAAAGAGTAAATTTCATCATTTTAGCTATTGCCACTAAAACTCACTATCCTTTCCACTAACTTATTTATAAGCGAATTTAAAGAAACTAAAGGTATGTTTTTAATGTTTTGAAGCTCCTTATTTGATTCTTCAATCTTAGGTTTTAATTTGTCATTTGCATCATTTTCAGCATTTTTTAAAATTCTTTTTCTCTCTTCATATGCAGATTTGATAACCTCATCATGCTTAAATTTTGCTTCATTTTTAGCTTTTTCTAAAAGCTCTTTTGATCTCATTTGAGCATCTTTAATCAGTTCCTCTGCATTTCTTTCAGCTTCTATGAGTTTTTCAAAAGCTTCCTTTGCCACATAATTCCTCCTCTCGTCAATATATTATTTTACTCTATAATGTGTTTAATTTTTTTAAAAATAAGATATTTAATTAAAGTTATTTTCCAATTATTATTTTAGAAACTATTCTTATATCAAAACACATTATGAGCCTATTTTACATGTAAAATCATTTATTTTCAAGTATAACAAAAATAATTTATATCTTCTAAATTATTTTTGTTAAAACAAATAAGATATTCTCCAATATATATCTCACTAGTTTCTTTAAACCTTAAAATATCTACTTTAAATTTAGAGACAAAATACCCATTTCCTACCTTCTTCTGAACGGCTCTTATATCATCTTTTGAATCTTCCTTATAAAATAATCTATCCACCTTTTTTTTATCAAAATATAAATATTGAAATCTAACTAAATCTTTTATAATATATTCATCTTCTTTTAATATATCCTTAACAAAATCATACAAAATAATATAATATTCTTCATTTGAAATATTCCTATTAAACACACCTTTTTCTTTAAAATACAAAGCTAATGATAAGTACATATCATAAGGATTTTTAAATTTTAGGGATAAAAATTTTAAAATTAAATTAAATTTTCCAGAATTATAATATTTATCTAAAACCTCTTCTACTAATTTAAATTCTAAAATTTCGTGAAAACTTATGTCATCATTTAATATTATCTCATAAGGCGGAAACTCATTATGTTTTATTCCCCATTTCTCTTTTTCAAAATTTAACAATGATCCCTTTATAAGCTTTAAAAATCCAAGCTGCAATTTATTTGGAAAAAGCAAATAGACCTCATTAAATGAATGGATAAAGCTTTCTTTATCCTCACCTGGAAGGCCTGCAATTAAATCTAAATGTATATTTATTTTGGTATTATTCTTTAAATATGTTACATTTTCTTTTAATTTTAGTATATCCATCTTTCTATTTATATTCTTTATAACTTTGCTATTTGTAGTTTGAACTCCAATTTCAAATTGGAATAAACCTTTAGGTGCTGTTGATAAAAGCTCTAATTCTTCTTTTGTAAACAAATCTGCAGATATTTCAAAATGAAATGATGTGATATAATTTTCAATATTATAAAGCTCTATTAAATATCTCCAAATATCACAGGCAAATTTAGGATTACAATTAAAGGTGCGATCTACAAACTTAACTAATTTAACCTTATTACCTATAAAAAAATTCAATTCTTCCTTTACTTTATTTGTATCCTTAAATCTAACCTCAGAAGACACTGAAGATAAGCAATAGGAACATCTAAATGGGCATCCTCTTGAAGATTCATAGTACAATATCCTATTTTCTAAATCATCTGTATTATCATAAGGAAATACCACATCATCCATTTTCATGCCCTGTCTTTTTCCAGGATAAAATATCTCCTTGTCAAATTTGCTATAAAGCCCCTTTACTTCTCTTAGTTTTTTTTCATCTTTAAAGGATTCTATAAATTCTAAAAAGCTATCCTCTCCTTCCCCTTCTATTATAAAATCAAAGCTTGAATTTAAAAGATATTCTTTAGAATCAAATGATACCTCAGGTCCACCACATAATATGATAATGTCAGGATTTATTGTCTTAAGCGTCTTTGAAACTTTAAGTATAAATTCAATATTCCAGATATATGCCGAAAAACATATGAGATCTGCATAAACCTCGTAGATATCTCTCACTATATTTTCAACTCTTTGATTTATAGTAAATTCTTTTAAATAAATGTCTATTCCTTTTAGTTTACAACTTTTTTCTAAATATCTTATGGCTAAATTACTGTGGACAAACTGAGAATTTATCCCAACCAAAAGAATCTTTTTAAAATTCATAAAATCCCCTTCAACTTTTTACTGCTTTTATAAAAAATACCTCATCTGAAATTCTCATCTCTTTTATGGTGAAGTATTTTGATACTATACTCCTTATTTTCTCAAAGGAATTGTCGCTTATTATGTTTAAATTTTTTATTTTTAAACTCTTAATAGATTTGTCTGGAAGGAGCATCTTTATAGTATTTCTAAAGATTTTACTCCTTGGCTTATTTATATCCCAGACATATATTTCAGCATTATGGTTCATCGCATTATGTAAGGTTTTCATCATCCTATATTTAAATATATCCATGGTAAAAGTATTAAGCGTAAAAAACAACACAGATGTGTCTATCTTGTTTTTAATATTTCTACTTTTAAATATCACCCTTTCACTCTCTATCTCATTTTTACACAACTCTTTAACTATGCTATCTTCTGAGACAAAGCTCACATCTAGAACTTCTCCGCGAAACTTATTGTTCTCTAAATTTATAAATATATCTCTCATTAAAAAAATCACCTCATAACTTTATATGATTACATAATCATATATATTAAATTTATGAGCATTTTATTAATGATATTTTAAATTTTATTCCATTGAGATTATGTTTGTTTTAACTATATCTTCATTTTTTTCAAGACATGCAATTATTTCATTAACAGTATATTCGCTTTTTGATATATCAAAGGTTATGGTTATATTAGCCATATCATTAAATGGTATGCTCTGGTTTATTGTTATTATATTAACACCAAATGATGTAAGGCTATCTAATATGGATGAAAGAACACCTCTTAAATGATTAACGATAAGTGATATGGTTATTTTCCTGCTGCTTAAAGCATCATCGATTTCAAAAACTGAATCTTTGTATTTATAATAAGTGCTTCTGCTTATGCCTACAGTTTTAACAGCTTCAGTGGTATCCTTAACTTTACCAGTATATAAAAGTTTTTTAACTTCAATGACCTTCATAAAAATGTCTGGCAATACGGATACATCGATTAAAAGAAATTTGCTCAAATTTTTCACCTCACAATAACCTTACAATCCTACAGGTATTTGGTCAATAATTTTATAAAAATAAGCTACTTTTATTATAACTCTTCTAGTTTACCTAAAACAACTTTTAACATACCTTTATATTTTTCTAATTTTAAGTTCTCCTCCAAAACCAATTCCTTTGGAGCTTTTAAAATAAATTTTTCATTTGAAAGTTTAGACTCTGCTCTTTCTATTTCTAGCTCTAATTTTTCTTTTTCTTTATTTAATCTATCAATTTCTTTATCTTTATCAATTAAATCCATAAGGGGTAAAAATATCTCACAGCCTGTTGTTAAAACTGAAACAAATTGTTTTTCTTCTTTTTTATTTTCAATTATTTCAACATTGGATGCAAACGCAAGCTTTATAAAATACATTTGACCATTTTTAAAAGCATCTTTAGCTTTTTCATCACTTGCAAATATATATAAATTGGATCTTCTTGAATTTGGCACATTCATATTATTCCTTAAATTTCTTATGGATTTAATGGCATCTATGATGTAATCCATCTTATCCTCTGATGATTTATCATATAAATTTTCTTTATGCTCTGGCCATTTAGATATTGTGATGGATTTAAACTCATCATTTAAATGAGTATATATCTCCTCTGTTATAAATGGCATAACAGGGTGAAGCATCTGAAGGCTTTTTGTTAAAACATCCTTTAGAACATTTAAGGTTATGCCTTTTTCTTTCTCATTTTCACCATATAATGATATCTTAGATAATTCAATATATAAGTCGCAAAATTCAGTCCATATAAAATCATAAACTTTAGATAATGCTATACCTATTTCATATTTTTCGATGTTTTCAGAAACCTCTTTTATAAGTGTATTGCACCTCGATAGTATCCATCTATCTGCTAGAGAATAATCAGTACAATCCTTATACTTATTTAAAATATCGTCATCTAAATTCATCATTACAAATCTCGATGCATTCCATATTTTATTTGCAAAGTTTCTCGCAGCTTCCACCCTTTCTGGAAAATATCTTGAATCTGCACCAGGGGCAACCCCTGTAAGCAATGAAAATCTTAAAGCATCTGCACCATATTCATCAATAGCATCGAGAGGATCTACGCCATTGCCTAAGGATTTACTCATCTTCCTTCCTTGAGAATCCCTTATTATCCCATTTATTAAAACTGTATGGAAAGGCTTCTCTTTTAAG
>JAVBPQ010000159.1:0-7693 GCA_031549525.1 Clostridiaceae bacterium
AGTTGATAGTATATCGCTTCATGAAGGAGGTGCTGTATCTATTACCGCCTTAGGGGCTGCAAAGCTTGGCTTAAAAGTTGCGGTTACTGGTTGTCTTGGAAAGGATGTTTTTGCGCAATATATATTAAATAATTTTAAAAAGCATGGCATAAATTTTTTTCATATGGATAGCATTTTAGAAAATACTGGTATATCATTAGCTATGAATGTTGATAAGGACAGGAGCTTTATTACATATGATGGAGTAGTAAAAGATACAGATATAAACAAAGTAAGCTATGAAGTGGTAGAAAAATCTAGGCATGTTCATTTAACAAGTTACAGAGGCATAGAGGATTTAGATGATTTTATTAAATTTACCAAAAAAGCAAAAGCACTTGGAACTACAGTATCCTTTGATACATCCTGGGATGATACAAAAGTGTGGAGCAAGGATATTTTTAAATTGATATCAGAGGTGGATATAGTATTTGCAAACCTTGTTGAAGCAAAATCTTATTCTAGCGAAAAGGATTTAATATCAAGCGTTGATTTTTTTAGCAAATTTTGCAATCATACGGTTATTAAGTTAGGGGAAGGGGGAGCTTTAGCTAAGGTTTATGGAAAGGTATCTAGGGTATCAGGTATAGATGTAAAAGCTGTGGATACCACAGGAGCTGGTGATTCTTTTGTTGCAGGTTATTTATATGGGTATTTAAGGGGATTTTCGCCTATTGAATCTCTGAAAATAGGTAATATATGTGGTTCTTGTTCTGTAACTTCCTATGGAGGAAGCGCCTCTTTCCCTGATATTTCTAAAGTCAATGATCTTTTAAAGAATTTATACTAAAATTAATTTTTACAGGAGGAAATTTATGAAAAAATCTGTTTTTAAAAAAATATTTTCTGCTATGTTAATGACGGTGATGATGTCATTTACTGCATGTTCAACAGGTACGGAACAATCAGCTAATACAACTTCTACAACTTCTGCTCAAACTGAGGCACAAACAACTCAAGCAACGTCTGCTGATACAACAGCCGCAAATACTACTGCAAAACCTCAAGAGGATAAGGTTAAGATATCATTTGCTCTATGGGATGAAGTACAAGCTCCAGTTTTTGAAAAGATAATTGAAGAGTTTGAAAAATCTCATTCAAACATCGATGTAGAATTGCAGCTCACTCCATGGAGTCAGTATTGGGTTAAATTAGATGCTGCAGCAGGTTCAGGAAATGCAGCAGATGTTATGTGGATGAATGTATTTCTTCCTAAATATGCAGATGCTAATGTTGTAATGCCTATTGATGAATTGGTTACGAAGGAAAATATAGATCTAAATCAATGGACAAAATCTATGATAGACCTCTATACCTATAATGGAAAGCTCTATGGATTGCCTAAAGGTCAGGATGTAGTGGATGTATATTATAATAAAGAGATTTTTGATAAATATGGAGTTGAGTATCCTAAAGATGGATGGACTTGGGAGGATATGAAGACAATAGGTGCACAGCTTAGAGATGCTATAAAAGAAAAAGGCGGAAGTGAATATCCTCTTGTTATGGAGCTTGATTCTCAGCCTTCATATTATAACTTTATTCATCAAGAAGGAGGCTTTATCATAAGTCCTGATGGCACAACAACTGGATTTGATAAACCTGAAACGATAAAAGCTATGCAGGATGTTACAGATCTTATGACAGAAGGTGTAATGGCTGAATATAAAGTTCTTTCAGATACTAAAGGAACAGATTTATTCCTTTCACAAAAAGCAGCTATGGTATTTGCAGGTTCTTGGAAAGCATCTGTAATAGATGAAAGTTCATTTTCACAAAATGTAGGTGTTGTTCAAATGCCTAAGAAATCCAGCAACAATGCTTCTGTATTAGGTGGATTGTGCTATGTAATAAATGCAACGTCAAAACATCCTGATGAAGCTTGGGAATTTACTAAGTATTTAGCAGGAGCGGAATCGAATAAAATGCAGGCTGAAGGAAAGATAGACATGCCAGCTTTTGTAGGAGTTCAAGATTCCTATGTACCTAATTTTAAGAATATAGATGCAAAGGTTATAATTGAGACAACAAAGAATTCTTTCCCATATCCTTCTCATAAAGCTTTAGCTGAATTTGACCCTATTATAAGCGAAAATGCTCAGGCTATTTTTTCGGGACAAGTTTCTGCAGAAGAAGGATGCAAAACCATATATGAACAGGTTCAAGAAATTCTTGATGCTAATAAATAATAAATAGGTGAATCTTTAGGTTCACCTATATTTATGGAGAGGGGATATTTATGGCAAGACAAAAAAGAAAAGAAGCTATAGCAGGGTACTTATTCATCGCTCCGTTGATGATAGGTCTCTTTGTTTTCTACATATATTCTTTTTTTCAAAATTTTATTTATAGTTTTACAAACAAAAAAAGTTTTGGAATTCCTAAGGTTATAGGCATAGATAACTATATAAAGATGTTTAATGATAAAAAATTCTTTGATTCTTTGTGGCATACTTTTCAATATGTCATAATCTGCGTTCCAGTTATAGTTATACTTTCAGTGCTCCTTGCAGTTTTATTAAATTCTTCTATAAAAGGAAAAAGCATATACCGAACTCTTATTTTTCTTCCTGCGGTGACAATGCCTGCTGCTATAGGACTATTATGGAAATGGCTTATGAACTATGAATTTGGTATTATAAATAGCTTTTTTAGATTTTTAAATCTTCCTCCAATTGCTTGGCTCTCAGACCCTAATTTTGTGATTTTCTCTGTATCAATTGTGCTCATATGGAGCAATGTGAGCTATCAGATGGTAATTGTGCTTGCAGGGCTTCAAGGTATATCAAAATCATATTATGAGGCTGCTGAGATAGATGGAGCAGGGTCTATAGATAAGTTTTTTTCAATTACTTTACCACTTCTTTCTCCAACTATATTTTTTGTGGTTACTATGTCAATAATCAATGTTTTTCAGATATTTGATTTTATATATCTTATGATCCCTCAGAATGGATCTGGAAATACAGCAGCAAGGAGCCTTGTGAGTTACTTTTTTGAAGAAACATTCATAAAATCTAATAAGGGATATGGTGCAGCTATCTCTATGGTATTGTTTGTCATAATCATGATCGTTACAGCAATACAATTTAAATTTCAAAGAAAATGGGTATATTATGAATAGGAGGATATCATGATAAAAAGAAAAAATGTACTAATTCATATCATCTTAATATTTTGCGTTTTTCTTACGCTAGGTCCTTTTATTTGGATGATATTAACTTCCTTTAAAACTTATGAAGAGAGTATTAAGATACCTCCTGATATTTTCCCTAAACTGTGGCAATTTGAAAATTATGCTTCTGTATATGACAAGTTTCCTTTTAATTATTTTTATTTAAACACTGCAATCACAGTATTTGCTACAGTAATAGGTCAGCTTTTTATAAGCTCCCTTGCTGCATATGCTTTTGCGAGATTGGAATTTCCAGGAAGAGATATCTTATTTGTATTTTGTTTAAGCCTATTAATGATACCAGGTCAGATATTTTTAATTCCTCATTATGAAATTATGGTAAAATTAAAACTTGCAAATACAGTTACTGCTTTATGGCTTCCTAAAATCTTCAGTGTATTTGGAGTATTTTTATTGCGGCAGTTTTTTATGTCACTTCCAAAGAATTTAGATGAAGCTGCTAAAATAGATGGATGCAATTATTTTCAGATATACTATAAAATATTGCTTCCACTTCTTAAACCTGCTCTAGTTTCCCTTGCTATTTTAACAGCTCTTGCAACTTGGAAAGATTTGATGTGGCCTTTAATTGTAAATATAGACTTAGATAAAATGACTCTCTCTAGTGGGCTTGCTCTTTTAATAGGGCAACATACCACCATTTATCCTCTTGTAATGGCAGGAGGGGTTATGGCTGTATGGCCTATGATTTTATTATTTTTTATTTTTCAAAAACAATTTATTGAAGGTATTGCTTCTACGGGGGCAAAGGAATAGGAGTTTTATGTATGGTTGATATTTTAGCGATAACAGCGCATCCAGACGATTTAGAGATATGTGCTTCAGGTATCATGTTAAAAGCAAAAAAATTAAACAAAAAAATTGGGCTTATTATCTGTACTAGAGGAGAAAATGGCGGTTTTGCAAAGCAAGAAGAGAGGGAAGATGAGGCTTTAAATTCAGCTTCTGCTATGGGTATAGATTACTTTAAGCATTTAAATTTTCCCGATGCAGGTCTTAGATTTGATGATGATCTTGTTAATTCATTGATACCTCTTGTGAGAGAATGCTCTCCTAAGATTGTTATGACTTTATTATCTGAGGATTATCACCCAGATCATGTAGCTGTGTCAAAGGCTGTTGATGCTGTGATATTTACTGCAGGACTTAAAAAATATTCAAGTGATGATACAACATGGCATCCAAAAGAGGTTTTTTATTTCTCTGCAGATTATAGGACAAATAGGAAGATCCCTGATATTTTAGTGAATATTGATGATGTTATGGATAAAAAGATAGAATGCTGCAATGCTCATAAAAGTCAAAAGATAACGGATTTTTCTATTAAAAATTCAGAATTCTTAGGAAGGCTTTTAGGGTGCAGATATGCTGAAGGATTGTATTTAAAGCAACCTTTAAAGTTAAGAGAAGTTAATTGTATTTTTGAATAATTTTTTCAACCTTATAGATTTTCTATAAGGTTTTTTAATTTAAATAAATATATTGACAAAATAACTCTACAGGTGTAGACTATAAATACAGGCTACACTTGTAGAGTTAGGAGGAAAAATATGATTCCAAAAATATCAGAAGCTGAATGGGAAGTTATGAAGATACTTTGGGGGAAGTCGCCTATGGTTTTTACAGAGATAAAAGAGAAGCTTAGCACATCTCATGACTGGAAAGAGAGCACTATTCACACTTTGCTTTCAAGGCTTGTAGAGAAGGGAGCGTTAAAAATAATAGAAGTAAAACCTGTAAAGAAATATATTCCTGCTTTAGCTGAGAATGAATGCGTCATTAAAGAAACAGAATCATTTTTAGATAGGGTATATAATGGTGCTGTAAATAAATTGGTGTCAGGATTTATAGAAAATAAAAAATTGTCTAAAAATGATATAAAAGAGTTAAAGGATATGTTAGAAAAAGCTAGCTTGGAGGAATAATTATGGAATTTTTAAATAAAATCCTTGAGGTGATATTTAAATTATCTTTATATGGTACCATAACCTCTATAGCAATACTCATCTTTAAAAAGCTCTTTGATAAAAAGATAAATGCAAAATTTCATTACATGATTTGGTTTATACTTCTCATAAGGATTTTAGTTCCATTTATGCCAGAGAGCTATATAAGCGTATATAACAAAACTAAGGAGATTGAAAATAAATTTATAGATGAAGGTCCAAGGGAGTTCTTATTTGACAAACCTTCTTATGAGGATATTTATAAAGAAGCATTGCCTGGTTTAGAAGGACAAAATGTACAGGGTATTTTAAAAGAAGAACCTTCTGCAACAAAATCTTTTGAAATTAAAGATAAATCCTATATTATAAGCATTTTATATTTAATTGTAGCTATTTTTATATTTTTATACTATCTATTAGGATATATCATTTTAAATTTAAAGGTTAGAAAATATAAAAGATGTGAAGATGAAGATCTTATTAAAATCTTAAATAAATGCAAAAGAATCTTAAAGATAGATAAAAAAATAGAAATTTTTATAAATAAAAACAATGAAAGCCCAATGATATTTGGAGTTATAAAACCTAAAATAGTTATACCTATAAGCTTATTATCAGGTTTAAAATATGAGAATTTAGAATTTATATTGCTCCATGAGTTATTTCATTACAAAAAATTGGATCTATTGTTTAATTGGATAATAAATATTTCTTCTGCAATCTATTGGTTCAACCCTGTGATTTTATTTTCTCTAAAGCAGATGAAAAATGACTGTGAGAAAAAGACTGATGAATATGTGATATGCAATTTAACAAAGGAAGAGCAGATAAATTATGGTAAGACAATTTTATATGTTGTTGAAAACATATCTTTAAACCAAAGAATTATTGGTACAAGCACAATATTAGGAGGAAAAAATGAGATGAAAAAGAGAATAAATAGTATAATAAACTTTAGAAAACCTGCTGTCATTTCAACTGCTGTTTTTATAGGTGCATCTATTATTATGGGGACATTTCTTTTAACCAATTCAAGGGCTTCAAGTTCTGATGAGGATAATACAGCTAAAAATACTACCTCTAATACTACTTCCTTAGTTTCAAATTTAAATGAGACTAAAGAGGATATATCTAAGCTTTACGAAAAATATGCTCCACAAGATGTTATAGATTCTTTAAATGAATTACAATCTAAGCTTCCATCTAAGGATGATATTGATAAGGATTCTATGATAAAGAAGATGTTCAATACAGGAGCTTATGTTGCAAGTGCAACTGGAGAATTTGAAGTTTTAGATAAAAGATCTGGTATTGGTATAAGCCCAACGATAAATGATGGAAATATAAAATATAATACAAAATATTATACTAAAATTTCAAAGGATAAGAAAATTTTAAATTATGATATAACTACAGATGCAGGATATGTTACAAGTTCTTTAAAGACACCTGATGATCTTTACTATAGGTTAAATGATGTAGATAAAACATATGTTAAGTATAACTCAAATTATGCAGGATATGTGGATAATATTTTGTCAAAAAATCCTATTGTAGATCCTAAGAATATACACACAATAGATAAGCAAGGTTATGATGTATGGGGAGAAAGTTTTGGCCCTATATCTGGTAAGCTTTCAGCTGGAGTTGCAGTACTCTCTCCCCGTGAATTATATACTGGATTTTTCATAAGAAATAGCTTTTGGGATGTAGCATCTAAAGATAGCTATAAAGGTGATACTTGGGATATAACATCTACTGAGGATTATCTTGGTTTTAAATGCGTTGTTATTGAGGGAACCTTAGAGGATGATTCTTACTCTGAAAAACTTCAAACAAAGAGGTTTAAATTTTGGGTGGATAGCGCAACTGGAGTTTTGTTAAAATATGAAATGTACAATAAAAATGGAGAATTAAGCCAAGCCCTTGATACTAAAAAGCTTGAGATAAATAAGATTATTCCTGATAGCGTATTTCAAGTAGATTTAACAGAATATACTGACAAAACACCTCCTCCTTTTGATCCTAATGTTGATAATCGTGGTATATCAGAGGAAATGCTAAATCTTGAAAAGAAGATTACAGGTGATGTCTCTAAAAAGGTTTTAGAAGATAAATATAAGGATATGATTAAATTTTATGATAGTTCTTTTACTGGTAGCGAATCACCCCAGCTTCTTATAAAATTATATAAAGAAGATGAAGCTACATCTCAAGAGGATTTAAAGAGTTTAAGGGAAGAATTAAAGGAAATAATTTTAAATGATATAAAAGAAGCAAATATAGAGGTTTCTGAGATATTTTTTATAATATATGATAAGGATGGAAAAAAAGATATAAAACAATATACAATATCTATTGAAGGTAAAGCGCAGGGATGGAATACTAATAAAGGAAATTAAAGGGGCTAATTTGCCCCTTAATTTTTTAACTTTTCACATACCAGCCTTTAAAAACATAAAATGCAATTGCTCATTTTCAAATGTCTTTTCAATAGGGGATATTATGATTT
>JAVBPQ010000094.1:0-18274 GCA_031549525.1 Clostridiaceae bacterium
TTCTTAAAATCGTTTTTCTTTCTTCTTCAGCTTTTCTTTCAGCCTCTCTTTTTAATTCCTCAGAGGATTTAGTAAAATTAAAGCTCATTACTACAGTTTCATTCTCATTTTCAAGAGTTTCAGCAGTCTCAACAGTTTCAATATTTAATTCATAATCAGGTTCTAAATTCATTGTACTCTCCTCAAATTTTAGTAATCATATTAAATGCTTATGCTTTATGAGAAAATTTAAGAATAATCAAAGATAAGATTTATTAAAATTTTTTCTTATGCTATTATATTTATAAAGAATTTGTTTATTAAAAATTAAAATTAAGTGATAATTATTGTTGAGGGTGTTGTATGAATTTTAAAGCAATTATTTTTGACCTAGATGGTACTTTATTATATTCATTGGAAGATATTGCAGATTGTATGAATGCTACTTTAAGTAAATTTTCATACAAAACTTATCCATTAGAAGATTACAAATATTTTGTAGGGAATGGTATTAAAGCTCTTGTTGATAAAGCCGTGCCTAAAGATATATCAGATGATAGGCGAAGAGAAGTTTTAGATATATATAGCTCTTGTATTTTACTTCATCAATATGATAAAACTCGTCCCTATGAAGGAATTGTTGAAGTCTTATTAAAATTAAATGAGCTTAAAATTCCAATAGCAGTATTATCAAATAAGCCACACATTGCGACTGTTTCAGTTATAGATCATTATTTTAAAAATATCGAATTTTCATATATAATGGGACAAAAACCTGGAATACCTGTTAAACCTGATCCTGCAGGTGCTATAGAAATTTCAAAGCATCTAGGTTTTTCATTAGAAGATATTTTATATGTAGGAGATAGCGATGTGGATATGCAGATGGCAAAACGTGCAGGTATGTTTCCAGCAGGTGCTTTGTGGGGATTTAGGACAAAGGACGAGCTTTTAGAAAATGGAGCAAAAAAAGTCTTAGAGAACCCTAAAGATATTTTAAATATAATGGATATTAATTGATTATACAGAATCATTAGTAGGTTATAATAAATTTAATTTATTATGTGAAATTTCTTTTTATATTTTATTTAAATTATGATAGAATTTATCTATAAAAAGTATTAAGGGGGCGCTTTTAAATGTTAAAGAAAAAGCCGTTAGAGAAAAAAAAGGTAGTAGATGATTCACAAACTGTAAAGACTCCTCAATCTGTTAAAAAGATCACTACAATTAAATCGACGCCTATTTCACCACTTGAAACCAATAGAGAAAAGTAAAATAAGAAATGTTGTACAAGTGTTAGCCTTGTATAACATTTTTTTGCATTAACATAAGAATAACTTGCGTAGAGGGTGTAAAATGAAAAAAATAATCTTTTTTGTGATACTATTTGTAATATTCATGTTTATATTGTTTTTTCTTTTTTCAAGTGGAATACTTTGGTTTAATAATCCCTCGTCAAAAGATTATCCTGTAAGAGGAATTGATGTGTCATCTTATCAAGGAGATATAGATTGGTCTATTTTATCTAAAGAAAACATTGATTTTGTATTTATTAAGGCTACAGAAGGGAGCAGTTTTAAAGATAAGAATTTTCCATATAACATACAAAATGCTCTAAAGACAAATTTAAAAGTTGGAGCATACCATTTTTTTAGTTTTGATAGTAGGGGAGAGACACAAGCTGATAATTTTATAAGCATAGTGCCTAAAAGAGAAGAGATGCTCCCTCCTGTAATTGATTTAGAATTTTATGGAGATAAATCTAAAGACCCTCCTACTAAAGAGCATACTGAAAGCATTTTAATACCACTTTTAGATAAATTAGAGAAATATTATGGTAAAAAACCTATAATATATGCTTCAAAGAGCACTTTTGACCTATATCTTAAAGATAAATTTAAAGAAAATCCAATTTGGATAAGGGATATTTTAAAGACCCCCAAGTTGTCAGATGGCAGAGAATGGACTTTCTGGCAATACTCAAACCGTGGAAAATTAAAGGGTTATGTTGGAGTTGAAAAATTTATAGATTTAAATGTATTTAATGGTTCTTATGAAGAATTTAATAAGATGTTTGATAAATAATAAAATTAAAATAATTTAAACTTAACTTAAGGTGATGAAATGAATAAGGAATGGATATCACTTCATACCCATACAGCATTTAGCCTCCTTGATGGATCTTGTAAAATTCCTGATTTAGTTAAACGAGCTAAAGAGCTAGGAATGAAATCAATAGCAATAACAGATCATGGAGGTATGTATGGATGTATTGAATTTTATAAAGAGTGTAAAAAAGAAGGAATAAAACCTATAATTGGCTGTGAAGTTTATGTTGCAGGAAAATCTATGTACATAAACAGCCATGAAAATGGAAATGATACTTATCATCTTGTGTTGCTTGTAAAAAATGAAATTGGTTACAAAAACCTAATGAAGATAGTATCTGAAGCATCTATAAATGGTTATTATTATAAACCAAGGACTGACAAGGAATTTTTAAAAAAACACAGTGAAGGTCTCATTGCTCTTTCTGCATGTTTAAAGGGTGAGGTTTCAAGCCTTTTACTTAGAGGAATAATGGATCGAGCAAAGGAATCTGCTCTTATATATAAGGATATCTTTAAAGATGATTTTTATTTAGAGCTTCAAGATCACGGTATAGATGAACAGAAAATTGTAAATAAAAGATTATTAGAATTATCATCTGAACTCAACATACCCCTTGTTGCAACCAATGATGTTCATTATATACATAAAGAGGATTGGAAGGCTCATGATGTATTAATCTGTATACAAACCAATAGAAAAGTTCAAGATGATAATAGGATGAAATATAGAGAAGGGGAATTTTATTTAAGAAGCCCTGAAGAGATGATGGAAAGGTTTTCTTTTGCTTCTGATGCTATTTCAAATACTGTTAAAATTGCAGAAGAATGCAATTTTGATTATGTATTTGGACAGTCAAAGCTCCCTGAGTTTTCACTGCCTGAAAATATAGACCATCTTGATTTTATTAAAGAGCTTTGTCAAACTGGTCTTTTAAAAAAATATAAGACTATAACCAAAGAGATAACCGATAGAATAGATTATGAGATATCTGTGATAAGCAAGATGGGATATGTGGATTATTATCTAATAGTTTGGGATTTTATAAGATTTGCAAAGGAAAGAGGAATTCCTACAGGACCTGGGAGAGGTTCTGCAGCAGGCTCTATAGTTGCATATCTTTTAGATATCACCAAAGTGGATCCAATAAAATATAAGCTCATATTTGAAAGGTTTTTAAATCCTGAGAGGATATCAATGCCAGATGTGGACTCAGATTTTTGTTATGAGAGAAGAGAAGAAGTCATAGAGTATGTGGTACAAAAATATGGGAAAGATAATGTATCGCAGATAATAACCTTTGGAACCATGGCTGCAAGAGCTTGCATCAGAGATGTAGGAAGAGCCATGAGTTATGAATATGGGAAAGTTGATAGGATTGCAAAGATGGTTCCTATCATGTTAAATATAACCATAGAAAAGGCTTTGGAATTGAACCCTGATTTTAAAAATTCCTATGAAAATGAGGAAGATGTAAAGATATTAATAGATATTGCAAAAACTTTAGAGGGTCTTCCAAGGCATACATCAACCCATGCAGCAGGGGTAGTAATATCTTCAAAGCCTCTTGTGGAATATGTACCTCTTCAAAAAAATGAAGAAGCTATTGTAGCTCAATTCCCTATGGGAACTTTAGATGAAATTGGTCTTTTGAAAATGGACTTTTTAGGATTAAGAACCTTAACAGTCCTAAAGGATACTGTGGATTTAATAAAGCAAAATAAAGATATAGACATAGATATAGATAATTTAGATTTTGATGACAAAGAAGTTTATAAGATGATATCAGATGGAAAGACCGTTGGGGTTTTTCAGCTTGAATCAGGTGGTATGACTGATGTTATGAAGGAATTAAAACCAGATTGTTTAGAGGATATAATTGCAGGTATAAGCCTTTTTAGACCAGGACCTATGGGAGAGATTCCAAACTATATAAGAGGAAAGAAAAATAAGTATGATGTGACTTATGAGACTAAAGAGCTTCGCCCTATACTTTCTGTAACCTATGGATGTATGGTGTACCAAGAACAAGTTATGCAGATAGTGAGAGATTTAGCTGGCTATTCTATGGGAAGATCAGATCTTGTAAGGCGTGCTATGTCAAAGAAGAAGCACGAAGTTATGAAACTTGAGAGAAAGAACTTTGTATATGGGATAGATGATGAAGATGGCAATATCGAAGTTCTAGGATGTGTAAGAAATGGTATTGATGAAGATGTAGCAAATAGATTGTTTGATCAGATGGTACAATTTGCTTCCTATGCTTTCCCAAAAGCTCATGCTGCAGCTTATGCTGTTGTAGCTTATGAGACTGCATATCTCATGAGATATTACCCTGTTGAATATATAGCAGCTCTTTTAAATAGCGTATATGGTGATGCTAAAAAGGTTGCAGAATATATAAGATTTGCAAAGGGAAAAAATATAACAATACTCCCTCCTGATATAAATGAAAGTTTTGCAAAATTCACAGTAAGAGGTAATTCTATAAGATTTGGGCTTTCTGCTATAAAGAATGTAGGAAGCAATTTAATAAAAGATATCGTGGAGGTTAGAGAGAAAAAAGGTAAATATAGAGACTATGAAGATTTTTGCAATAAGATAAACAGTGGAGTCATAAATAAAAGAGCAGTTGAAAGTTTAATTAAGGCTGGAGCTTTTGATGGATTCAATATCTTTAGATCTAGGCTTATGGCAGTCTATGACAAGATTTTAGATTCTGTACACAATTCTAGAAAGAAGAATATAGAAGGTCAGATAAATTTGTTTACAGATTTTTCTCATGATATACATGGTTCTATGCAAGTAGATTATCCTAATATAGAAGAATATGAGAAGAAGAAGCTCTATGCTTTTGAAAAGGAAATGACAGGTCTTTATGTAACAGGGCATCCATTAGAAGATTATATAAATAGTATTGAAAAATACTGCAATATAAATATAGAAGAGTTATTACAATTTAGCGAAAGAGAGTCAAAAGGAGAGATAATTAAAAGCTATAATGTAAATGATGGAGATAGTGTTGTAATTGGTGGTATAATAACTAATGTGAATTCAAAGCTTACAAGAAATGATCAATTTATGGCTTTCTTTACTTTAGAAGATTTAACAGGTTTTATTGAAGTAGTGGTATTTCCAAGAATTTATACTAAAGAGAAGGTTAAAGTCTTTGAAGATAATGTCGTTAAGATTGTAGGAAAAGTTAGTTTAAAGGATGAAGAAGAACCAAAAATAATATGCGATTCCATCATGCCTTTAACAGAAGTAGCTTTAACAAAACAAGATGTTAAAAAATATCATATTTTAGTCAATGATATATCATCTTCATATGGCATAAAAAAAGTAATCTTAAAATTTGCAAGCGTATTTAGGGGAGAGAGTCCTGTGGTTTTATGTATAAAAGATGAGAGAAAAAAATATCAGCTAGATGAAAATTTTAATTTAGATGAGAGCGCTTTTGAAGCTTTGAAAAATTACTTTGGTGAAAAAAATGTAAAATTAATTTAGTGTGAGGTTTTAAATTATGAATTCTATAGCAGTTCTTACAAGTGGTGGAGATGCTCCTGGAATGAATGCTGCAATAAGGGCTGTGGTGAGGTCAGCACTTACTCTTAATATGAAGGTTTATGGTGTAAACAGAGGATATAGCGGTCTTATATCAGGAGACTTTTTTGAGATGATGGACAGAAATTCTGTATCTGACATCATAAGAAGAGGAGGAACAATTTTACATACTGCAAGATGTGATGAGTTTAAAACAGAGGAAGGAAGAGAGAAAGCTCTGAAGAGACTTAGCGCATTTAATATTGAGGGACTAGTTGCAATAGGAGGAGACGGGACTTTTAGAGGAGCTAGCCTTTTAACTAAAATGGGGTTTCCAGTTTCCTGCATCCCAGGTACTATAGATAACGACCTTCCTTATACAGATTATAGTGTAGGATTTGATACAGCTGTTAACACTGTGTTAGACGCTATAAATAAAATCAGCGACACTGCAGGGTCTCATGAAAGGGTTAGCGTAGTCGAAGTTATGGGAAGAAATTGCGGAGATATAGCTTTATTTACAGGAGTTGCAGGAGGTGCTGAGAGCATCATCGTACCTGAAAAGAGCTATAATATAAATAGCATTTGTAAATCCATATTGGAATCTAAAATAAAGGGAAGAAAGCACTATTTGATAATTGTAGCAGAGGGAATTGGAGGAGCTGAAAGGATAGCTGAAAAGATTGAAGATATGACTGGTATAGAGACAAGATCTACAACTTTAGGATATATTCAAAGAGGCGGAAGTCCGTCAGCAAAGGATAGAGGGCTTGCTTCAAAATATGGCTGCTATGCTGTGGATACCTTGCATAAAGGAGTAATTTCAAGTGCAGTAGGTATTAAAAGCAATAAGGTTTTTCATATTGAAATTGAAGAAGCCCTCAGTATGAAAAAGGTTTTTGATGAAGAGATGTATAACATTTTCCTTCGATTATCTTTATAATTTAAACTTGAGGTGATTTTAATGCAAAAAACAAAGATGATCTTTACACTAGGTCCGTCAACAGATAACGATGGAGTGCTTGAGAAGCTTGTTGAGATTGGAATGAATGTCTCAAGGCATAATTTTTCTCATGGCGATTATGAAGAGCATGAGAAAAGAATGGATGAAGTAAAAAGATTAAGAGAAAAATATGATAAAAACATAGCCATAATGCTTGACTCCAAAGGACCAGAGATAAGAACACATAAATTTAAAGACGGTCAAGGTGAAGTTTTTACTGGGAATAAGTTTGATATATATACAAAAGAGGAGATCTTAGGTGATAATACAAAGTGTTCAGTAACATTTAATGATCTTTATAAAGATGTTAAGCCTTACGATACTATATTGATTGATGACGGCCTCATTTCATTAACTGTAGAGAGCATTGATAAACAGAATCAAATTGTACATTGCACTGTCAATAATGATGGTGTAATTGGAAATAATAAAGGTATGAATTTACCTGGTATAAAAACTTCTCTTCCTTCTTTAACCAAAAAAGATATTGAAGATTTAAAATTTGGATGCAAAATGGGCATAGATATAGTTGCAGCATCCTTTATAAGAAAAGCAGCAGATATTTTAGAAATAAAAAAGGTTTTAGAAGAAAATCAAGGAGAACACATTCAAATATATTCTAAGATAGAAACCCAAGAAGGCGTTGATAACATAGACGAGATAGTAAGATTTTCAGATGGAATAATGGTAGCAAGAGGAGATCTTGGAGTTGAGATTCCAATCGAAAAGCTGCCAGGGATACAAAAGATGATAATACATAAATGTAATGAGGCAGGTAAGCCAGTTATCACTGCAACTCAGATGCTAGATTCTATGATAAGAAATCCAAGACCCACAAGAGCAGAGGCTTCTGATATTGCAAACGCTATTTTAGATGGAACGGATGCTATAATGCTAAGCGGTGAAACTGCAGGAGGAAAATACCCAATTGAAGCTGCAAGTACTATGGCTCAAATTGCAGTAGAGGCAGAAATGCATATACCTTTTGAGATTAATTTCAAAAAGAAGATTGAAACTCATTTTAAAAATGTGCCAAATGCAATATGCATAGCAACCTGTACTACAGCATCTGAGCTTGGCGCAAAAGCTATAATATGTGCAACAATGAGCGGAAACTCTGCAAGGCTTATGGCAAAATATAGGCCAAAATGTCCAATACTAGCAGTGACTATAAAACCTGAAGTTGCAAGAAAGCTATCCTTATACTGGGGAGTTTTTACTATGCTTACAAACAGCATAACAAATTCAGATAAGATATGGGAAATTGCAGAAGATGTAGCAAAAAAGACGGGCTTTATTGAAAAAGGAGATCTTGTTGTAATTGCAGCAGGGCTTCCTCTTAATTATGCAGGCTCTACCAATATGATGAAGGTGCATTTAATAGGTGATATTTTAGTGCAAGGTAATAAATTAGGTCATAAGTCTGCATCTGGAAGTATACTTTTAGAAGAAGATATTGAAGAATTAAACCCTCAATCTGATGATTATATACTTGTTTGCAAAACTCCAGAATTAAAATATATGGATATACTCTCAAATTTAAAAGGAATCATCATCGAAGAGGGAAGCTCAACCTCTAGTTTAATAGTAGAATGTGTAAAAAGAGATATACCTATAATCTATAATGCAAAAAATTCCACAAATATCCTTAAGACAGGAGTATTTATAACTATAGACATAAATAGAGGATTAGTATATGATGGAATGGCAAATATAAATTGATATCTAAACAAATATACTAAAACTAAAATATTATTTGCAAATTGCTTTTAATATTTTGGTTTTAAGGGTAAAATGTAGATATATATAGATAAGATAATTGGAGGCGATTATATGGATGATAAAAAGAAAGAAATCTGTAACATAGACGATAAAGATTGTTGTGGAGATACAAACGAAAAAGAAATTGACTGTAACTGCAATGAAAATGAATTAGGAGAATGCGAATGTGAACATGATGATTCAGAATGTTGCTGTGGTCATGAACACGATGAAGATTATGACGATGAATATGATGAAGATGATGAATTTGCATCTGTCCTTGTCGATTTAGAGGATGAAGATGGAAATGTTATTTCTTGTGAAGTTATTGATAGTTTCGAATATAATGAAAATCAATATATAATTGTTTTAAATCCAAAAGATGATTCAAATTATATGTTCAAAGTTATTGGGGATGATGATGATCCAGATTTTATAATCCCTGATGATGATGAATTTGAAGAAGTATCTAAATATTATGATTCTCTCATTGAAGATATAGGTGATGAAGAAGACATAGACGATGAAGATTTAGATGAGGAAGAAGAAGACTAATCTTTTACAAAAACAGAATAATTTCCAAGAATTTTTAATAAAATTTTAAAATAACTGCTTTAAGCAGTTGTTTTATTTTAATAAACTTAGGAATCAAGGAGGGATTTTTATTCTTGAATTAAAAAATGTTACAAAAAAATATGGTAAGAGAGTTGCAGTGAACAATTTAAACTTGACTGTAAATAAAGGTGAAGTCCTAGGATTTTTAGGACCAAATGGAGCAGGTAAATCCACCACCATGAATATGATAACAGGATATTTTGCCCCAACAGATGGAGAAATATTAATAGATGGCAAAAATATATTAAAAAATTCAGAGGAAGTAAAGAGCAAGATTGGATATTTACCTGAGACACCTCCTCTTTATTTGGATATGACTGTAAATGAGTATTTAAAGTTTGTATGTGAAATGAAGAAGATTAAAAAAACAAAAATAAAAGAAAGCCTTGAGCATGTTCTTGATGTTGTTAAGATATCAGATGTAAAAGGAAGGGTCATTAAAAATCTATCAAAAGGTTATAGGCAAAGGGTAGGGTTTGCTCAGGCAATTTTAGGAGAACCTGAACTTTTAATTTTTGATGAACCTACAGTAGGACTTGACCCAAAACAGATAATAGAGATAAGAACATTGATTGAAGAACTTGGAAAAGAGCATACCATCATCTTAAGCTCTCATATCCTTCCTGAGGTAAGTGCAGTATGCAACAGAGTCCTTATAATAAACAAGGGAAAGATAGTAGCTTCTGGAACTCCTGAAGAGTTATCTAAGGAAATGTCTTCTTCTAAAAATATTTTAGTTAGGGTAAAAGGAAAGTCACAGGATATACTAAAAAAACTAAAGGCTGTTAAAAATGCAGCAATAAAAGACTTAGGGACTGTAGAAATGGGAACTTGTGATTTTTCTATAAGTTTAACTAAAAGCATAGAAGGGTTTGATCTTAGAGAAGAAATTTTTTATACATTAAGCAATGCAAAAATGCCTATATTTTTAATGAAAAGCATGGATGTCTCCTTAGAAGATGTATTTTTACAGGTTACCGAAAATGATAATTTAGGTGATTTAGAAGAGGAAGATTACCTAGAAGAATTAGATGATACAAAAGATAAAAAAAGTGAGGTAAGTGAAAATATAGATGAAGTGGAGGTAGATAAATAGTGTTTGCAGTATTTAAAAGAGAATTGAGATCTTATTTTTTATCTCCTATTGGATATGTATTTATTGGAACATTTCTTCTAATAACTACTTTAGTTTTTTTGTTTTATGTACTGTTTACTGAATATGCTACATCCAATTTTGGAAATGTGCTTACATATCTTTCTACATTTTTGATATTTTTAATTCCAATCCTCACCATGCGTGCTTTTACTGAGGAAAAGAAGAACAGAACAGATCAATTATTATTTACTCTTCCTGTGAGAATATCTTCTATTGTAGTTGGAAAATTTTTTGCATCTGTTTGTTTATTTATAATAGCCTTATTATTTACAAGCATTTATGTATTTATATTGAGCTTATTTGGAGATATAGCTCCATTGCAGCTTGTAAGTACATATACAGGATTCCTTCTTTTAGGAACTTCTTATATTGCAATTGGAATATTTATTTCAGCACTTACAGAAAATCAAGTTATAGCTGCTATTTTAACCATAATATCCTTATTCTTACTTTTAGTTGCCGATTCCCTTATGAAATCTCTTTCTGGTTCAGCTATGAGCGGAATTTTATTTATCATACTGCTTATAGTGCTTTTAAGTTTAACGATTTATTATTTTATGGGTAATTACATTATTGCTTTAGCTTGTTTTATAATATGCACCATAGCTGTATCTATAACTGGTTATTTTTTTAAGGAAATGTTTGAGGGAATACTAGGAAAGGTAGGAACATTTATCTCCTTAATAGGAAGATATGACATGTTTTCAAATGGTATCTTTGATTTAAGTTCTATAATTTACTATATTTCATTCATCTCAATCTTTATTTATATAACCATTGTGAAAATTGAACAAGAGAGATGGGGTTAAAGGGGGATACGTATGAAAAAAGAATCTAGTTCTAAAAGCAAAGCAAAAGATGGAGTATACTCTATGATATTTGTAGCAATAGTGCTTGCAATAGTGGTGTTTATAAATTTGATATTTTCTACCTTAAATATCAAGTTTGATGTCACTAAAGATAAGCTGTTCACTGTTTCAAATATAACTATTGATCTTTTAAAGAATTTAAATTCAAAGATTAAGATAACAGTGCTTGCAGATGAATCAAATATTCCAGTTGATTATAAAGAAATAGTGAATAAATACAAGGAATACAGTAAAAATGTAGAAATCATATATAAAGACCCTCAGAAAAATCCAAGGTATTTTGATATCTACACTTCAGATAGAAACTTTAGTGAGCAATCCATAATCGTAGAGAAGGTAGGGTCTGTTCCATTAAAGTATAAAATTATAAACAGCTTGGAATTGTTTGAAGAGGTAGGAGGGATTAAGAAATCCGCTGTTGAAAAAGGTATAACAGATGCTATTGGTTATGTCACTTCAGATAGAACAAGAAATATATATTTTACAAAAGGTCATGAGGAGATGGAGCTCCATTCCTATATAACTAAAATGATTACAGATAGGGATTATGAGATTAAAGATATAAATTTAAATAATGAAGACATCGATTTTGATAATACAGATATGATTTTGATGATTTCACCTAAGATAGATATTTCATCAAACGAAGTTGAAAAAATAAAAGATTATTTATCAAAAGGCGGAAGGATGCTATTTGCCGTTGATTTTGTAAGGGATGAGCTTTTAAATATAAGAAAGATTATAAATACTTATGGACTTGATTTTAAAAGATCAATTATATTAGAAGGGGATAAAAATAAGACTGTTTCAAATGCCCCATATATTTTAATACCCACTATAGAGGACCATAAGATAACTGAAAATATTAAACAAGGACCTATATATTTAAGCTATTGTATGCCAATTGTAGAGTTAGAGACTAAAAAAAGCACACTTAATATAACTCCAATATTTAAAACTTCTGCCCTTTCTTATGATAAAACAGCAGGGGATGCTGGTCAAAGCTTTGAGAAAAAAGAAGGAGATGGAGAAGGTCCTTATAACGTTGCAGCAGTTGTGGTAGATAAAGCAGAATCTACAGGTGCAGCTAAAGATACTGAAATAATGGTCATATCCACATCTGCATTTGTAGACATCGAGTTTATCGCAGCAGGTGCTTCAGAACTTGATCTTGATATCTTATTCAACTCTATAACCTTTATGACTGATAATCCTTATGATTTAAAGGTAGTAGAAAAAATAAATACTGGGGATCTATTAAAGAAAACACCTACTGTAAATAATGCTATTGTAATTGGGCTTATAATAGTTCTATTGCCAATTATGTTCTTCATATCAGGAGGAATTGTTTGGTATAAGAGAAAATCCCTATGATTTATTTAAAAACTAGGAGGGATTTTTATGGTAAAACTTAGAAGCATAATAATAGGAGCTTTGATCTTAATATCTCTTGTTGCTGCATTTATAATCGTAAAATTTATAAATAATGATAAAGATGCATCGAGCGAAAATAATACAAAGGCTGAATCTGTTAAATTATTTAATCATGGTGAATCAGATTGCAAGACCATAATTTTAAAAAATGAGAGCAATGAGTATATTATAAATAATGTAAACGGGACATGGGAAATTGAAGGTATGAAAAATGCAGATAAAAATTTAGTTGCTGGTGTTGTAAGCGATATTTTAAATGTATCTGCACACAATACCATAACTGAAAATGTTGATGATCTTGAAGCTTTTGGATTAAATGATCCAAAAGCTACAGTTACCATCGAATTAAATGATGGCAATAAGGAGATATTTTTTTTAGGAAGTTTAACACCTGTTCCTAATACATATTATTTTAAAAAGGATAAGGATAATAATATCTATGCAGTTTATTCAGGGGTTAAAAATTCAATAGATACAAAGTTTGAAGATAAGATGGATCTTTCTATTGATATGGTAGCAAAGGACAAGATAACTATGATATCATTAAAACAAAAAGATGAAAAAGAGATTTTGTTAAATGGTCTTACTGATGGGAATGATTCAAAAACCACCACAGGGATTAGTATGGAAGAGCCATATAAAAATATGAGCCTTGATGAGGCAAAAGTAAATAATTTTATAAGCAATATAACATCTTTTTCATTGCATGAACTAGCAGAAGAAAATGCAGTAGATTTAACAAAATATGGACTTCTTAATCCTGTTCTTGATATCTTAGCTATGGATAGGGATGGAAAGGCAGTTAAAATTTCTGCAGGAGGTCAAGATGAGACTGGACAATATTATATAAGAATAAATGATGGTAAATCAGTATATAAAGCTTATAAACAGTCAGTAGATGAACTTCATATAAGACCATATGATCTAGTTAATAAAGTTATCTATTCTCCAAAATTAGAGGATGTAAATGAAATAAATATAGAACATGGTGCAGATAAATATATATTTAAAATAACAAAGGAAGATTCAAAGTATGAATATTCTTTAAATGACTTAAAATTGGATGAAGAAAGAGGTAATGATATATTTACAAGCATTGCAAGCATTATAACTGATGGAGAATATAAGGAAGATATTTCATCTAATGTAGCTATGAAAATTACATATAGTTTAAAAGGTGAAAAAAATCAGGCTGTAATTGAATTTAAAGAATATGATGATAATTTTTACAGGGTATATGTAGATGGTGTTTCTTATTTTATAAGCAGCAAGGATTATGTTAAAAGCTTAATTTCAAAATTAAAATGATCATAATCATATGAAAAATCTCAATACACCTAAATTTTAACTTTAGGTGTATTTTGTTAATTTTAGGCTAAAAATTTTTCTCTTAGAGGTTTATTTATGTTTTTAAAATATGTAGAGATAAGGGGTTTTAAATCTTTTCCAGATAAAACAGAAATTGTATTCCATAGCGGTATAACTGCCATAGTTGGACCAAATGGAAGCGGAAAGAGCAATATATCAGATGCTGTGAGGTGGGTTTTAGGTGAGCAGAGCGTTAAGACTTTAAGAGGCGGAAGGATGGAGGATGTCATTTTTGCAGGTACAGAGTTTAGGAAACCTATCAATGTCTGTGAAGTTTCTCTGTGTTTTGACAATAGTTTAGGAAAGCTTCCCATTGAATTTAATGAGGTATTAGTTAAGAGAAGGCTTTATAGAAATGGAGATAGCGAATACTATATAAATAATGTCCAGTGCAGGCTTAAAGATGTAAATGAGCTTTTTATGGATACAGGTATTGGAAAAGAAGGTTATTCTATAATTGGCCAAGGGAAAATAGATGCAATACTAAGCGGCAAGCAAGATGAGAGAAGAGGCATTATAGAAGAGGCTTCTGGTATAGTTAAGTTTAAATGGAGAAAGGAAGAGACCTTAAAGAAGATTGAAAATTATGAAAATAATTTAGTGAGGTTAAATGATATTATTTCAACCTATGAAGAAAGGCTAGAACCCCTTAGAATTGAAAGCGAAAAAGCAAAAAAATTTGTAGATTTAAGCAATGAGCTTAAAAAAAAGGATATAGATGTTTTAGTTTATGAAATGGAAAAAATACAAAGCGCATTAAATGAAGCTTTAAAATTTTTAAATGAAAAGGAATTAGCTTTAGATAGGCTAAAAGATGATAAAAATGCACTAAAGCTTCTTTTTGAACAGTTAGAATTAAAACAATCAGAGATTGAAAATCTTTTTGACAATGATACAAGAGATTTAAATGCATGCAAGGAGAGGATCAATGAAATTTCAATTTCAAAGCTCATCCTTTCAGAAAAAATAGAAAATTTAAAAGCAAATATAAAAAGCCTTGAAGATGAGATAGTTTCGAAGAAAGATGGGGTTGAAAACAAGGAGCTTTTAATTTTAAATGAAGAAAAAGAAAGGCAAAGGATAAATGATGAATATCTTAAGACCTTAAAAGAAATTGAGGATGTTGAAGATAAATTCAATATGATGGATAACGATAAAAATTTAAATGAGGAAAAATTAATTGAGAAAACCTCATTAAAAGATAAGATAACAAGTGAGCTATCGAAGTTAAATGGAGATATTTTAAATTTAAATAGCGAAGAAAAATTTAATAAAGAGAGGCTTTTAGATTTCTTTTCTAAAGAAAAAGATCTCATAGATAAGCAAGCTAAAATAGATGAAGAATTTAAAAATATAAACTTTCAGCTTGAAGTTAAAAATAAGTCTATGGAAGATTTAAATCACGATATATCACAGAGTGCTGAGAAATTAAAAAAGCTAAAATATGAAAGACGTAATGTAATCGATAGATTGAATGAGCTTATGAGAGAGAGGAGCAAACTCTCAGGAAATTATCAAATTTTGAAAAATCTTGTGGAGCACTATGAAGGTTATAATAAGGCTTCAAAGTCTGTAATGAATTTTGCAAAAAATAAGGGAGATGCATTTTTAACTATATTTGGAGAAGCTATTAAGGTTAAAGAAGGAATGGAAGTAGCTGTTGAATCTTCTTTAGGAGGCTCTATTTCAGATATAATTGTAGAGGATGAATTTAAAGCTAAAGAATACATTGAATATTTAAAGAATACAAATTCTGGGCGTATTACTTTTTTACCTATTACTACTTTAAATATATACCCAGTTAAAGTAAACAAAGACATAGAAAGTATGGAAGGTTACATAGGCTTTGCAAGCGATGTTGTAACTTATGATATAAAAGTTAAAAAAGCTGTGCTATATTATTTATCTAAGGTTATCGTATCTAAAGATATTGATTGTGCTATTTTAATTGCAAAGAAGAGCTCCTTTTCTTTTAAAGTGGTGACTTTATCTGGAGAGGTTGTAAATGTTGGAGGGTCCCTCACTGGAGGAAGCAATTTAAAAACCTCTGGAGTTTTATCAAGAAAAGGCCATATTAAAAAATTGAGTCTTGAAATAGAAGAGATTGATAAAAGAATATTAAGTGAAAAAGAAGAGATTGAAAAAATAAATATTTTGATACAGGATGAGGAGAAGTTAAATGAGGATTTAAATAAACCCCTCACTGAATTAAATGTAGATATTATAAAATTAAAGGGTAAAATTACGAGCCTCATTGATGAAAAGGCCTTAGCTTTAAACCTCTTTAAAAAAAATAAAAACGATAAAGAAAAAATTCAATTATCCATAGAGGATAATAAGAAAAAGATCTTAAGTTTTAAAGAAAGAGAAGAGAAGCTATTAAAAGAAAAATCAAAACTTGATGAAGAATTTAAACTCATTGAAATTTCTTCAGAAGATATGAAAAAAGAAAGAGAAAAAAATAAGGATTTACTCATGAACTTAAAGGTATCAAGCGCAAAATATAAAGAGATGCTATCTTCTAAAGAAGAGCTTATTGAGAGAATAAATAGAGAAAGTATAGACTTAAACCTCGATATTAAGAAGCTTTCTCTAAAGATAATGTCTTTAAATGATGAGGCAGGCTTAAAATCAGATGAGATTTTAAAATTTGAAGATGACATAAATATATTAGAAAAAGATATAAAAATAATTAAAAAAAAGCTTGAAAGTTTGGAGTTTGAGAAGATAAAATTTAAAGAGGAATCAAAAAAAAAGAAAGACTTGCTTTATGAAAAGGATGATGAGGTTTTAAGGCTTGAAAGGGATATGCATAAGAGAGAACTCATAAAGATAAAATGTGAAACAGAAAGAGATAATATATATTCAAAGATAAACGATGAATATGGAATGACTTATGCTGAAATACTCCCTATGAGTTCAAAGGTAAATGATGTTTCAGATATGAAAAAGGATATAATGAGATTAAAGGAAAAGATAAGCTCATTAGGTGTTGTAAATGTTGCGTCTATTGAAGAATATAAGGAAGTTAGCAGAAAATATGAATTTATGGCTATTCAAAGAGAAGATATGATAAACACAAAGGATGAGCTTAACAAGATGATATTAGATCTTACATCAAAGATGGAAGAGATATTCATTGAAAACTTTAATATTCTTAGAAAAAATTTTAATGAAACATTTAGAGAGCTTTTTGACGGCGGTACTGGTGATTTAATTTTAAATGAAGATGATGTATTAAATGGGAATATAGATATAAATGTAGAGCTCCCTGGTAAGAAGCTCCAAAATATAAACTTGATGAGCGGAGGAGAAAAAGGGCTTTCAGCTATTGCTCTTTTATTTGCAATACTTAAGATGAAGCCCACTGCATTTTGTCTTTTAGATGAAATTGAAGCTAGCCTTGATGATGCAAATATTATAAGGTTTGCAACTTATTTAAAAAAGCTTAAGGATAAGACTCAATTTGTAATTATAACTCATAGAAAGGGTACGATGGAGGCCTGCGATTCACTGTATGGAGTGACCATGGAGGAGAAAGGTATATCAAAGGTAGTAAGCGTATCCCTTGAGAAAATTTAGAGGTGATTGAATGTTTAATAATATTTTTGAAAAATTAAAAGAAGGTCTTAAAAAGACAAGGGATAATTTTACAGATCAGGTTAATGAGATGCTTAATTTAACTGTTACAATAGATGAAGATATGTACGAACAGATGGAGGAGCTTTTAATTGCAGCAGATATTGGAGCTTCAACCTCTGATAAAATAATTGAAATGTTAAGAGATAAGGTTAGAGATGAGAGAATAAATGATCCTAAAAAGATAAGAAATGCTTTAAAGGAAGTTATAATAGATCTATTAGGAGATGAAAAAAATAGCATATATCCAGATAGGACTCCAAAGGTTAGTTTGATAATAGGAGTAAATGGAGTTGGGAAGACAACCAGCATAGGAAAGATAGCTCAAAGATTAAAATATGCAGGTTATAAAGTCATAGTAGCTGCAGCAGATACCTTTAGGGCAGCTGCCATAGACCAGCTTGTTGTGTGGGCAGATAGAGCAGGAGTCGAAGTAATCAAGCAGATTGAAGGTTCAGACCCAGCAGCTGTTATATTCGATGCAATTAACGCTTCAAAAGCAAGAAATGCTGATGTCTTAATATGTGATACAGCAGGAAGGCTTCATAATAAAAAGAATTTAATGGATGAGCTTAGCAAGATAAATAAAATATTAGAAAGAGAATATGTAAAAGCTAGCAAGGAAACCCTCTTAGTGCTCGATGCTACAACAGGTCAAAATGCTATAATTCAAGCAAAGCAATTTATGGAAGTCTGCAAAGTAGATGGAATAATCTTAACTAAACTAGATGGAACTGCTAAAGGTGGTATTGTAATATCCATAAAAGATCAATTAAAAATCCCTGTAAGGCTCAT
>JAVBPQ010000047.1:0-24268 GCA_031549525.1 Clostridiaceae bacterium
TAGACTGCCATGGTGAATATGCAGTTCCTGGCTTTATGGATGCCCATGTACATATTGAAACAACCCTTTTAACTAAAGAAGCTCTTGCTAAAGAAATTGTCCCTTGGGGAACTACTTGCATGTTTGCAGATCCCATGGAAATCGCTAATGTTTGTGGAATTGAAGGGCTTTTAGAGCTTGTAAAAGATGCAGATAAACTCCCATTTAGAATATATTTAGAGGTTCCTTCAAGGGTTCCTACTGCTCCAGGTCTTGAAACTACAGGAGCTGCCCTTTATCTAAAAGAAGTTCAAAGTCTTATGAAGTTAGATTCTTCTGTAAGCCTTGGAGAACTAGACCCATCTAAGATACTTGGAATGAGAGAAGAATATCTTCAAAAAATAGTTTCCACTTTAAATTTAGGAAGGATTTGCAATGGTCATGCCATTGGTCTTACCCCTCATGAATTAAACATTTATGCAACTGGACACTTAGCTGATGACCATGAATCTGTTACCTATGAAGAATTGTTGTACAGGCTTCGTGTGGGATTAAAAGCCTTAGTTAGAGAAGGCAGCAGCGAAAGAAATGTTAAAGCTTTGATGAAAGGTGTTATTGAAAACAAGCTTCCCACTGAAAATATTCTGTTTTGCACAGATGATAAACATGTAAATGACATACATAAAGAAGGACATATCAGCTATAATGTTCAATTATCCATTGATTTAGGGCTTGATCCCGTTGAAGCCATAAAAATAGCTACCATTAATGCAGCTAAGCATTTTAGACTCGATCATAAACTAGGCTCATTAACTCCAGGAAGGCAAGCGGATATCGTATTCCTTAAGGATATTAGAAAAATTAAACCTACTACAGTATATAAAGATGGAAAGAAAGTTGCAGAAAATGGAGAAGCTCTTCCAATACTCCAAAAGGAATACCCAGAAAAGCTGCTCCATACTGTGCATATTTCACCATCTCTTTGCAAAGCTTCCTTTAGAATTTTTTCAGATGGTAGAGAAGCTAAATGCAGAATTATAGGAATGATTGAAGATCAAATAATAAATAATGAAGAGCATAAATGGTTAACAGTTGAGGACGGACAGATTTATGCTGATATAGAAAGAGATATTTTAAAGCTTTCAGTAATAGAGCGCCATGGTAAGAATGGAAAAGTCTCTACTGCTTTTGTAAAAGGCTTTGGGTTAAAGAGAGGTGCTCTTGCTTCAAGTGTATCTCACGACCACCACAATATAGTAGTTGTAGGCTGCAATGAAGAAGATATGCTTATTTGTGTTAAAGAATTAGAGCGCCTGCAAGGCGGATTTGTAATTGCATGTGATGGAAAAGTGGTGGATTCTATTGCATTGCCTCTTGCTGGACTTATGAGCATGCTCTCTGCAGATGAAGTAATGAATATAATGGAAAGGCTTAATTTAGCTGCAAAGGATCTTGGGTGTTTTATGAAAGCACCATTTATGTCGTTATCATTTATTTCACTTCCAACAGTTCCCAAGCTTGGTTTAACAGATTATGGATTGATTGATGTATTAAACCATTGTATAATTGACCTCATTTTAGAAACTAAAATATAAATTAAAAATATATTTAAAATATTTAATTTAGGAGGAAAACACATGAAATTTTACAAATTTATAGCCATAATAATGGTATCTGTGCTTCTATTAACTGGTTTAACAAGTTGTGGTAAAAGTCAAGCAGGTGGATCTTCTACAAAAAAACTAAAGGTAGCTCTTATTTTGCCAGGCAAGAAGGATGATGTATCTTTTAACCAATCCATGTATGAAGGTGTTACATCCTTAGCTGAAGATTATAAGGACAAGATGGAGTTAAAAGTTGTAGAAAATGTTTACCAAGTTGCTGATATCGAACCAACTTTGATGGATTTTGCAAGCCAAGGCTATGATGTTATCTTTGGACACGGATTTCAGTTTCAAGAACCCATAATAAAAGTAGCAGAAAAGTACCCAAATGTAATGTTCTGTTTAGGCACAGGGTTTAAAACATTGGATAATACTTGTATATATGATGTTGACTTGCAATCTGGAGGATATTTAATGGGAGTTCTTGCTGCATCTATTTCTAAAACAGGTAAAATAGGCGTTGTTGGCGGAGCAGATGTTTCTGAAATTTACAGAGGTCATGAAGCATATAAATATGGTGCAAAACAAACAAATCCAAATATCGATATTCAAGAAGTATATACAGGAGATTGGACAAACTCTGCTGCTGCAAAAGAAGCTGCCGTATCTATGTACGATTCTGGTGTTGATGTTGTTTGGCACTCTGGAGATGGTATAGGTTTAGGAGTTGTTGAAGCAGGAAAAGAAAAAAATAAATTTGTCCTTGGTAATGTTTGCGATCAGCATTCTCTTGCTAAAGATCAAGTTCTATCTGGTGTTGTATATCAGTGGAAACCAATTGTAAAAAATATTATCGATGATATTTTAAATAATAATTTTAAAAGTAAAAAAGATAAATATTATTGGATTAACATGGAAAACGGAGGTTTGACTTACGCTGATTACCAAAGCCTTTCAGATAAAGTACCACAAGAAGTAAAAGATCTTGTAAAGAAAACTTTTGAAGATCTTAAGGCAAATAAGATAACATTGCCAGACTTTAATAAATAAGAATTATTTAAGGTCACATCGTATGGTGTGACCTGTAATGGAGGTATTTTTATGATGGCTGTTGAAATGAAAGGTATAACAAAAATCTTCTTTAGTAAAAAAGCAAATGATAATGTAGATTTTAAGCTTAAAAAAGGGTCAATTCATGGCCTTCTTGGAGAAAATGGAGCAGGAAAGACAACTTTAATGAATATTTTATATGGTTTATATAACCAAGAATTTGGCGATATATTAATCGATGGAAAAAGAGAAGAGATAAATACTCCTAATAAAGCAATTAGTTTAGGTATAGGAATGGTACATCAGCACTTTATGCTCGCACGACCTCTTTCTGTAGCTGAGAACATAATGCTTGGTCATAAATCTAGCAAAGGTATTTTTTTAGATACTAAGCTTGTTGAGAAAAAACTATCTGAGCTTTCTCTAAAATATGGGCTTAAAGTTGACCCAGCGGCAAAGATATGGCAATTATCTGTTGGACAGCAGCAGCGTGTTGAAATTTTATCAACCATATACCAAGGAGCAAAGGTGCTTATACTTGATGAGCCTACAGCTGTACTAACTCCCCAAGAAGTAGATGCTCTTTTTGTAATTTTAAGAAATATGAAAAACGAAGGAAAATCCATAATACTCATAACCCATAAGCTAGAAGAAATATTGTCTGTGGTAGATGAAGTGACAGTCCTCCGCAATGGAAAATTAGCTGGCTCTTTAGAAGTGACTAAGGATGTCACAAAGGAAGAGCTTACTAGCATGATGGTAGGGAGAGAAGTCCTTTTTAACTTTAAAAAAGGTGAATCTTCTATAGGAAATGTGGTAATGGAAGCAAAAAATATCTATGCAGAAAGTGATAAAGGAGTAGATGCTTTAAAGGATTTTTCACTAGACTTAAGACAAGGAGAAATTATTGGACTTGCTGGAGTTGATGGAAATGGTCAAAAAGAACTTGCAGAGGTTTTAACTGGTCTTAGAAAGTTAAAGGCAGGTTCTCTATTACTAAATGGAACGGAAATGAAAGACAAAGCTACAGCTTATTTTATTGACAAAAAGATAGCTCATATCCCAGAGGATAGGCATTATACTGGTCTTGCAATGGGCTTTTCCATTGAAAAAAACCTGATTATTAAAAATTACTTTAAAAAACCATTTACAAAAAGTATTTTACTAGATTATAAAAATATCAAAGAACATGCAAAGAAGGCTATTGAGCACTATCAAGTAAAATGTAATTCTACTTTAGATATTGTAAAAGATTTATCAGGAGGCAATCAGCAAAAAGTCATACTTGCTAGGGAGCTTGAAGATAATCCAAGGGTCCTTGTTGCTGCTCATCCTACTCGTGGCCTTGATATTGGAGCAACTGAATATGTCAGAGAGCGGATTATGGAAGCTAGAAATAATGGCACAGCGGTTCTTTTAATATCTGCAGATTTAGAGGAAATACTTCAGCTATCAGATAGAATAGCTGTTATCTATGATGGTAAGTTAATGGGTGTTTTGCCAAAAGGTTCAAGCACTAAAGATATTGGACTACTTATGATGGGACAAAAAAAGGTGGTGTCATGATGGTTTTAAAGATAAAGAACTTATTAATTAACTTGATTCCTTCTCTTATAACAATTTTTATTGCACTTTTCATTGGAGCTATTTTGATTATTTTCTCTGGCAATAACCCAATAGAAGCTTATGCCTACATGATAAGAGGTGCTTTTGGCTCAAAGCAAAATATTTCTGAAACAATGGTAAAAACCATACCTCTGACTATGATGGCTTTAGGTACATCAATAGCTTTTAAAAACCAATTGTGGAATATTGGAGGAGATGGTCAATTTATAATTGGAGCGTTATTTAGCACCTCTATAGGTTTATCTTTAAACCTTCCATCATGGATTATGCTTCCTCTTTCACTTATAGCAGCTTTTCTAGGAGGCGGACTTTGGAGTGCCCTTGCAGGATGGTTAAAAGCTAAATTCAATGCAAATGAAGTAATCACAACCCTTATGTTAAATTATATTGCATCTTTTATTTTAGCTTACCTTGTTTATGGACCTATGATGGACCCAAATGGATTTGGCTTTCCTCAAACGCCACTATTAAAAGATTCCTATCATTTAGGGTTATTTAGTCAGGAAACACGGATACATATGGGCATTTTTGTGGCTATTGCACTTATTATTATAATGATATTTTTTTGGAAATCTAAACTAGGATATAAGATAGAGCTTATGGGGCAAGGTGAACAGGTTGCTCGTTATGCTGGTATAAATGCTAAGAAGATGATGATTCTCACCATGATGCTATCAGGAGGGCTTGCTGGAGTTGCTGGCTGGAATGAGGTTTATGGATTGCATTATAGGCTTATGACTGATATTGCCAGTGGATATGGAAGCATGGCCATCGTTATTGCACTTCTTGGAAATTTAAATCCTATTGGAATTGCAATTTCATCCTTCTTTTTTTCAATACTCTTAGTTGGTGGAAATACCATGCAGAGGATGACAACCATTCCTTATTCAATCGTCAATATAATCCAAGGACTTGTTGTTATATTTGTAATAACAAGGGCTACTTTATTTAAAAACATAGGAATGACTAAGCTTAAAAAATTAATGAATATAGGAAATAAAAATATGGGGGAAACTAAAGATGTTAAATAACATACTTACAGCAGGATTTTTTATCAGTGTACTTGCAGCTACAATTAGACTTGCTACCCCTATTTTATTAGGAGCACTTGGAGGAATTTACTCACAAAGAGCAGGAATTCTTAACCTTGGCATGGAAGGAACCATGTGCATTGGAGCAGTTATAGCATTTATTGTAGCATTTTTTTCTCATAGTTTAATACTTGGCGTATTAGCTGCTATGATCTGTGGCATGATCTTTACCCTTATAATGGCTTGGCTTTCTGTAACCATGAAATCAAACCAAGTAATTGCAGGAACTGCTTTGACCATTTTAGGCACTGGATTTGCTGCATTTTTGTATAGGACGGTTTTTGGGGTTTTATCTCTGCCTCCTCAGATTACATCTTTTGGAGAATTACATATTCCTATCTTATCTAGCATCCCTATAATTGGACCTATTTTCTTTCAGCATAATGTTTTAGTATATCTTGCATATTTTCTCATAATAATAACGTGGATAGTGCTCGAAAAGACAATATTTGGATTAAATATAAAAGTTGTAGGAGAGCACCCAAGGGCAGCAGATTCAAAAGGGATAAACGTTGCTAAAATACGCTATGCTTCTCTTATGATAGAAGGATTATATGGAGGACTTGCAGGGGCATTTATGACTACAGCTTATTTAAATTCTTTTCTAGATACCATGATTTCAGGACGAGGCTTTATTGCAGTTGCTGTTGTTGTATTTGCAAGATGGCAGCCAGTAAAAGCTATGTGGGGAGCTTTGATTTTCGGATTTGCAAGTGCACTACAAATTAGATTACAAGCTATTGGCACCAATATTCCTAATCAATTTCTCTTAATGCTTCCTTATATATTGACTGTAATTGCCCTCATAAGTGTTTCAAAAAATGCTCAATTCCCAAGCGCATACACTAAGCCTTACTCTAGGATGGAACGATGAAGAAAACATTTTTAATATTTAGTATTATAATTTTAGCTTTAGCTTTTTTTATAACAAAATATTATGGACTTCCCACAAAATCACAAGCAATGCGCAGGATAAATAAATTTACAAACTTAGTAAATTATCATGAAGATAACCCTAAACAAATTTATAAATATTTAACTAAAGAATATAGAAATAGCATAACATCAGAAAACTTTGAAATTGCTTTTGTAAAAGAGAACACCTACCCATATTTGACCACATTTTTTATAAATTTTGAGTCCATTGAAATGGATAAAAATAATCTAAGTGGAATAGCTACATTTTCTCAGGCTGCAAGGCTCCCTGGAATGGTATATAAAATACCTTTTATTTATGAAGATGGAAACTATTATATGATCATGGATCGATATAATAAATTCCCTGATGGAAGCTATTTAGAAAAATTTGAGCATATTCCTCATTATTTAGTTGAGGGATGGAAATAGATAAGCTGTTGCAAAAATAATTTAAAGTTAATTTTGCAGCAGCTCTATATTTTACCTTTTTCTTAATATCCTATTTCCAAGTAAAAAAATAGTTTCTCTATGCATTTTCAAAGTATAAGGAGCAAAAAGTATGAAAATTGGAAATATCTCAAGCCTGCCAAGGAGCATTCCAATGCTCATGACTACTTTGCTAAATTGAGAAAATTCCGAGAAATTACCTACAGGTCCAACTATGCCAAAACCTGGACCTATATTATTAAATGTAGCAAGCACAGCTGAAAAAGTGCTTAAAAAATCAAAACCATCAAATGAAATTATAAGTGTTGAAAAGATTATTATAATTATATATAGCACAAAAAAATATTGTACAGCCATTACTTTAGATTCATCTATGGCCCTACCATTTATTTTAACAGGGCTTATGGCACGAGGATGAATCTGCTTTCCTATTTCACGCCTTGCAGCTTTAAAAAGTATCACTGTCCTTATGGCCTTAATTCCGCCTGCTGTAGATCCAGCACATCCTCCAAGGATCATAAGGAGCATCATTACAGATTTAGTAAACGTTGGCCACTGGTTAAAATCCGTAGATGCAAAACCTGTAGTTGAAATCATTGTAGCTACCTGAAATGCAGCATGTTCTATAGATTGAAATATGGAAGGATATAAACTATTAATGTTAATTGATATGGCGACTATGCTTATAAAAACCAGTGATATATAAAATAAAAACTCTGAATCTTTTAAAATAGCTTTGAATTGACGCATTATAACATTAAAAAACACCATAAAATTAAAACTAAATAATAACATAGAAATAGTACAAATAATATTTATAGGTGTACTATTATAAAAAGCTATACTTGCATTTTTAGGTGAAAATCCTCCAGTACCTGCTGCAGACCAGCTATGCAATACTGAATCATATACTGGCATACCAGCAATTATAAGTGCAATGATGGTTAATACTGTAAGCGACAAATAAATTATATATAAAATTTTAGCTGTATTGCTCATTTTAGGAACAAGTTTTGACGCTATGGGACCTGGAGATTCAGCCCTAAGTAAACACATAGACCGCATGTCTACTTCTGTTGTAGGTAAAATTGCAAGAAGTAGCACTAAAACCCCCATACCTCCAAGCCAATTGGTGAGGCTTCTCCACATTAGAATACCCCTTGGCAAATTTTCTACCTGAGTCAATATGCTTGCACCAGTTGTAGTAAAGCCTGAAACAGTTTCAAAAAAACAATCTATATAGGTTTTAAACATCCCTGAAAAATAAAATGGAAGGGCACCAAAAATAGAAATAAAAACCCAAATAGCCCCTGCAATAAACAGACCATCTCTTGCATAAAGTGTACGTGTTATAGGTTTTAAAAATAAAATTATTGGTAAGCTTATAGCTACAATAATAATAATGGTAATTAATAATGAAAATATATTTTCTCCAGTACAGATAGAGTATATTAAAGGGATTATCAAAAAACCTGCTTCAATGAGCAGGCAAAGTGCACAAAGTCTGAATATCATTCGATAATTCATCATCCTACCTCCGCTTTAAAGTTATGTTCTATTTTAAATTATCTAATATATCATCCAGTTCATTAAATATAACTTTTTTGCTAAATACAAGTACCTGATCTCCTGCACGTATAACATCTCTACCACAAGGTATGATGACTTCTTTACCATGTATAATTGCAGCAATCAATACATCCTTTTTCAATTTAATATCCTCAAGTTTTCTATCTAAAACCTTATTTCCCTTAGACGCTATGAATTCTGCTGCCTCGGCTTTACCATTTGCTATATTATAAAGCTTTTGCATAGCAGCACTCTTTCTATTTTCTAAAACCTGTACATAGCGCACTACTTGTTCTGTTATGATAGATCTTGGGCATACTATGCTATCAAAACCTAATTCCTTCACCATATCTATATAATTTCGCCTATTTATCTTAGGGATTACCTTTTTAACGCCTTGCTTTTTAGCATAATAACAAGACAGCATGTTTTCCTCATCATTATCTGTTAAGGCTATAAAAGCATCCATCTTCTTCAAATCTTCAGATAAAAGCAATTCTTCTTCAGTACCATCGCCACATATAATCAAACACTCATCCAAGTGCTTTGAAAGCTCTTCACATCTCTTCCTTTTAATCTCTATGATCTTAATATTTATGCCCATCTTTCTTGCAATTTTAGCAAGATAAAATGCCATGCGGCTTCCTCCTATGACCATGATATTGCGAGCTTTATGAATTGTATTTCCAATTGCTTTAAAAAAATTATTCATGCTGATTATAGTACCTGACATATAAAGTATATCAAAAGCTTCAATTATCGAATTTCCAGATGGAATTGCAAATTCACCATTTCTCTCTATCCCACATATTAAAATATTTGAGGGTAATTGCATATTCTTTAATGCTTTACCTACTATTAAATCTGTCTTTAAAACAGTGTATTCAGCTATTTCTACACGTCCATTTCCAAAAGTATCAACTTTATTTACTGCAGGCAGTGCTAATATTCTAGAGATTTCAATTGCTGCTTCAAATTCAGGATTGATGACGTACTTTATTCCAAGGCCACTTTTTAATAACTCAATCTCGCCTGCATACTCAGGATTTCGTATCCTAGCCACAGTATTTTTGATCTTAAGCTTGCTTGCAATGATTGAAACTACAATATTTAATTCATCGTTTCCTGTGACTGAAATAACTAAATCTGCATTTTCAATCCCAGCTTCATTTAAGACTTCTACATTTGAACCACTACCATTTACACAAAAAACATCTAGCATTTCAGAAAATTTGTCTAAAACATCTTCATTAATATCAATAACACTGATATTATGCTCTTTATTTGATAAAGATGATGCCAAAGCAAATCCTACTTTACCGCCACCTATAATAATAATATTCATCAATAAAACCCTTCCATTTAAATTATTGTTCTACTTTTTAAATTTAATATTATATTAACCTAAATTTCAAAAAATTTAAACATTTATCACTTAAAAGGTAAATTATTAAGTATACAAAAAATAAAAAACTACATTTTCATATGATATCACATAAAAATGTAGCCTTTCTAAAGCGGGAAACGGGACTCGAACCCGCGACGTTCACCTTGGCAAGGTGACGCTCTACCACTGAGCCACTCCCGCAGGATGCAGGTGACGGGACTCGAACCCCCACACACAAGGCGCTAGATCCTAAGTCTAGTGCGTCTGCCAATTCCGCCACACCTGCATATTTAATTTTCAAAGTGACTCACCGGGGAATCGAACCCCGGACACCATGATTAAAAGTCATGTGCTCTACCGACTGAGCTAGTGAATCACGCTGGGATGGCAGGATTCGAACCTACGGATGCGGGAGTCAAAGTCCCGTGCCTTACCGCTTGGCGACATCCCAATGAAGGGTGAATGATGGGACTCGAACCCACGACAACCAGATCCACAATCTGGCGCTCTACCGACTGAACTACATTCACCATTTTAATGCGCCTTAAGAGATTCGAACTCCCGGCACACGGCTTAGAAGGCCGTTGCTCTATCCAACTGAGCTAAAGGCGCACATAGCGCAAAGCGGGTGAAGGGAATCGAACCCTCGTAACTAGCTTGGAAGGCTAGCACTCTACCATTGAGTTACACCCGCACATAATTTAAAAATTTTATTTACCTACACTCATTAAGATAAAACTTACCTTCACATAAAAAATGGAACTCTTTCTCAAAATTCCTGAAATTGAATTTCATTTAATATTTTAGATAAAATGGTCGGGGTGACAGGGATTGAACCTGCGACCTCATGCTCCCAAAGCACGCGCGCTCCCATCTGCGCCACACCCCGATTAACATCATAACTGACAAAAACTATTCTACATGATTTTTTCTGTATAGTCAACACTTTTTTTAAAAAAATTTTATAATTCTTTAATTTCATATTTTATTGTATCCTCATCAATGTCTATAATACAATATGTTTTTTTATCAGTGAATCTTGGCTGGCTTAAACTTCCAGGATTTATATAAATCATGTGGTTTACTTTCTCTTTAAAAATCTGATGAGTATGGCCAAATAATGTTATATCAGCATTTTCACTTATAGCTTTAAATTTTAAATTGAGCAAATTCATTTTAACATTATATCTATGGCCATGAGTTATAAAAAATCTTTTTTCCCCTATATTTGTTACAACCTCATCAGGAAAATATGTGTTGAAATCACAATTACCCCTAACTCCAATGAACCTTCCATTAAAATATTTTTTCAAATATAATCCATCTGAAGCGTAATCACCAAGATGAATCACATAATCAAAGGCTCTTACTTTATCTAAAAATTTCTTAACATCATCTAAATTTCCATGTGTATCACTAACTATAGCTATATTCATTTTGATCCTCTATTTCAATATTTTATTTAGCAAAAATTCAAGTTTCTTTAAAGCATCTGTTCTATGACTTATGGAATTTCTTTCTATATCTGACATCTCGGCAAAAGTTTTATTAAAATGCGGATAATACATAATAGGATCATATCCAAAACCGCTTAATCCTCTTGGCTCTTTTGTGATCCTACCATGTACCTCACCTTCTGCTACAACACACATCTTATCATCTACAATACATGCAATTACACAAACATATTTTGCGCCTCTATCCTCCTCTCTTACTCCTTCTAAATTTAAAAGAAGCTTTTCTATATTTTTTTCATCATCATGACCTACCCCAGCATATCTTGCAGAATATATCCCAGGTTCATTGTTTAAACAAAAAACCTCAAGACCAGAATCATCTGCAATGACTAAATGCTCTTTATTAAAATCATAAACCTTTTTAGCCTTTATCTTAGCATTATCAGCATAGCTTTTGCCATCTTCAACAATATCTTCATAAAATCCTATTTCATTTAAAGTTAAGAACTCATATTTATCCTTCCCTAGTATATCTTCTATCTGTTTAACTTTATTTTTATTATTTGTGGCTATTACTACCTTTCTCATTTCTCTCACCAATTCTTAAAGCCGCATCTTTTAAGGTTTCTTTTTGGATTTTTATGATATCCTTTATTCCTAAAAAAGCCATTTCAAAGAGCTTATCTTTCTCTTCTAACGTAAATGGCCTGTGCTCACCAGTACCTTGTATCTCTATCACAGAATCATGATTTGTCATAACTATGTTCATATCCACATCAGCTTTTGAATCTTCATGGTAATTTAAATCTAAAAGTACTTCATTTGCAACTATACCTACGCTTACAGCAGACACAAAGCTCTTGATAGGATATACCTCAAAATGGCTCTCCTTATCTAAAGCATTTACAGCATCCACAAGGGCTATAAATGCACCTATTATAGCTGCACATCTAGTACCGCCATCTGCCTGTATCACATCACAATCTATCCATATAGTTCTCTCACCCATAAGCCTTAAATTTACAGCACTCCTCAATGCTCTTCCTATTAATCTCTGTATTTCCTGAGACCTTCCATCTATCTTACCTTTATTTATATCCCTCGGTTTTCTTGACACAGTAGAACTTGGCAGCATGTTGTATTCAGCCGTTATCCAACCTTCTTGATTTCCCTTTAAAAATGGAGGAACCTTATCTTCGATCATCACCGTACAAATAACTTTAGTATCCCCTTGTTCAATGAGTACAGAACCTAACGCATGTTTTGTAAAATTCCTTATTATATTGAATTTTCTAAGTTCATTTTTTTGTCTGCCATCTATTCTCATCACTACACCTCAATTTTTAAATAATTTATATATCTCATCTTTTTCCTTATACTCCACTATCTTTTTTAAACCATCTATCCAAATAGATTGTTCTCCTTTTTTAGTTTTTCCAATTATAGAGCACTCTATATTTTCCTTTTTAAGGGCATTTTTTATTTTATTTCCATCTTTAGATATTATGAGCATACTCCCTGAAGAAATAAACCTAAGAGGATCAATGTTAAAATATTCGCAGAGTTTTTTTGTCTCCTTTGAAATAGGAAGCACATCTTCCCATATTTCAAAGCCCATATTAGAAGCTATAGACATTTCACTTAAAGCTCCAAGAAGCCCTCCTTCTGTTATATCATGCATAAAACATGCTCCGTTTTTTTTAGCAATTATCCCGTCTCTAACTACACTTATTCCACTTATATATGAATTTACCAAATCCATCTCAGATTCATTTAAAATTTTTCTGCTCTTTTCTTTAAAATCATTTACTAAAATATAACTTCCTTCAATGCATAGCTTTTTAGTAACAATTATATCAAATCCCTCAAGGATATCACAATTATTTATAATTTCTTTTTTATTAATTTTTCCTATTGCAGTAACTGCTAATATTATAGAATTAACAGATGAAGTGATCTCAGTGTGTCCACCGATTATTTCGACATTTAATCTATCAGCTTCTTCTTTCATATCTCTCATTATGGCTTCAATGGTTTTAAATTCCACATCTTCAGGACAAAGAATCATAACTAGGAGCGCTACAGACTCTCCGCCAGTTGTTGCTATATCATTGCAATTAATATGGACTGCTAATTTTCCCATATTTTCCTTTGCACAAGTTATAGGGTCGCAAGATAAAACGCACCCATAATCACCAAAATCTATAACCGCACAATCAATTCCAATTCCTGAGCTTTGTATTATATCATCTCTTACATTTGATTTTGTAATTTCAATTAATTTCTCAAGCTCTCCTCTTGTAACCTTTCCTTTTTGCATAAAAACCTCCATATGTATCATAGATAACGAAACTTATAAATATACTTATATATGATCTTTTATTTATAGGCGGTGAAAAATATTGAACTATATCGGACCATTTTTAAGAATAAACGCACTAAACATTGATAATATTTTTTATCAACTAACTCATTTTTCAAAAGAATCCTTTAAACATATTTTACTAAATTCAAAATGTGGAATTCAAATGAATCATAAAGAATTAAATAATAAATTATTTAATAATGATAATACCATATTTAGATTCATTTCTCCACTTCTTGCAATATACAAAAAAGCAAGTCCAGTCCTTGAAAATCATAATAACAAGCTTGCTTGGAGAGAAGAAAAATTTAAAAAAGAGATATTGATAAAGGGCAATGGACTCATGTGCTATAACCTCTTAAAACTATATGATATTTTATGTAAAACTCAAAATGATGAAGAAAATAAAAAAATAAACGATTTTTATCTTAAGCTTGCAGAAAAACAATTGATCTTTTTTATAAACAATCTGAGAAATTCTGAAGGATACTTTGCAGATAAAATACAAGATAGTACTCAGGACACAAGTTTAAAACAAACAGATTATAAATTTAAATTTTCTGATCAAATTATAATGATGAATTGCTGCTATTTGTTATATACACTCAAAGAAAATGCTGAAGATTTTAAAAATTTTTCTTTAGATATTTTTCAGGTGTTCATAGATAACAAAGAATTTCTATATTCTGAAAACAAAGAGGAATTAGTACTTTGCGCATTATTTTTAAAAGATTTTTATAAATGCTCAAACCATCCTGTTGCTAAGTTTATATTGATCGATTTAATTGAACTGCTCATGGAAAGATCAGAATCCTTAGAGATAATAGAATTTAACAATAGATATAGCTTCTATTCCTCTATGTTTGTACTTTTAAATGACCTTGAGCTTACTTACGAGATAGAAAAGTTTAGCTTATTTAAAGATAAACTCATAAACAATGTAATTTCAGAGATAGAATCCAGTAAAGGAATAATAAATTCTAATTTAAATTCAAAACAGATAGAGTATCATTCTGATGATTTAATAAATTTAATAGTTGCGCTTATACTCCATGGTGAAAAGAATAGCTTATCTGAAGTAAATATTCTAATAAAAGAAATTTATAAGAAATACCTAATATCTTCTGGAATAATATTAAGCTGGCCAGATGCGCCTGAGATCAATAATGCTGAAAGATACAAAGGTTTTTCAAAAAAATCTGAAGATATTTTAGATGAACAATACTTTAAGCTTAATACTTTTCCTAATCCTGAAGAAAGCCACTTAGCGCCTATATTTATAAAGAACATAGAATACAACATTAAAAAACAAAAATTTAAACAAGGAAGAATTTCATTTGATGCTTATAAAAATATGTACAATATATACATGATTTTTAATAATTTAAGTGATTTATATGTAAATTTTCATTCAAAAGAAGATAATGATTAGTTTCACATAGAATCTAACCCTCTAAGCAGTTTTAAGTCTGCTTAGAGGGTTTTTTTATAGATCAAATCTAAGCACTCCCATCCTATCCATGAGAAGGGTGATATTTTGATTTTTTAAACATATTGCTTTACTCTTATATCCTAAAATCATCGTTACATAATTATCTTTTAAAATATCCTGACAATTTTTAACCTGTTCTACATTATCCTGAAGCTTTATTGCTTTATCTAAGTTATCATCAAATTCAGGATTTATAAACCCAAAATGATTATCTTCTGAATTTGATTTCCACATCTCTAAAATGCTTATTTCATCTATGAATTCAGGAGAAATTTCTATAAGAGCTAGATCATAATCTGGGCTGTTTAATTCCTCATTGTTTTCAAAATATTTTATATTCAACTCTATATTGTAGGATTTTAATATTCTCTTTAAAAGTTCGATGAAATTATTGCTGTCATTTGTATCCTTTAAAAGCATATTTAATGATTTTAAATCCTTTAAGCTAAATTCATCTTTAAGATCATCTTCATCTTTTAGTTTAGAATTATAGGTTAGGGCTTCAAATGTTAAATTCCCCTTTTTTTCTTTTTCTATTATATCTATCAGTTCTCTTCTTATATTTAAACTTTTCATTTCTTCACTCTTTAGATTAAAATTTAATGTATATGCTATTTCTGTGTTTACAAGATTTAAATAATCTTCATTTTTTAATCTTATAATTTCACTTTTAGGAACATTTAACATAACATCTACATTATCTAGGTCAAACATAGCCATAGCTTGTTCATCTATCTTTTTTTCATATACTATCTGATCTTCAGCTAGTGAATATTTTCCAAGATACATTTTGTTCTTTATGAAGGTTATCTTAGAATTATCTATATTTTCAATCTTATAAGGTCCTGAATATGCCATGAATTTATAATTATCTTTCCAATTATCACTGCAGCTTTCGATATCTCTTATAAAAAATGCAGGATTTGATAAAATTTCAAGAAAGAAACTGCATGGAGCATTTAAATTAAATTCTATATTGTTTTTATCTATTGCATTTATGGCTATGTTATTTTTATTTTTGTTCTCTAAATACTCCTCTACTCCAAATATAGGCAAAAGCATATTTTTATATTTTATAGTAATATCTTCAGATTCTAGTAAGTTTAAAAAGAAATCCTTTATTACATATGCATCTATAGGATCCCCTGTTGAAAAGTATAAGCTCTCTTTTAATGTAAACTTATACCTTAAACCGCCATTTAGAATTTCCCAAGACTTGCTGAGAGATGGTATTATAATTCCGTTTGCATCATATTTAACAAGACCGTCAAAGAGCATATAATTAAGCTCTAAAGGAGAATTTGTGTCGATTGTCTGTCTGTTTAAATTATTTGGAAAATAATCAGTGGTTATGACAAATATATCTTTTTGTTTTCCCTCTTTGCTTGAAGAATTTCTTTCAATACAAGAAGAAAATAGAAATATAGCTAAAAATATTATTATTAGCCTAAGTAAAAATTTTTTCATTATCATCACCTTCTTTAGGATAGTATTTCCATTTAATTTAATATTTAAGCATACCATATCCTTTTATAATTGTGTATTTTATCTTTAAATTCTCTTTTTTAAAATTTGTGTGATATAATATAGGATATATAAATTTATAAGAGGGTGAATTTACTGGAATATATTGATAAAATCATGTCTCAAATAAATAATAAATCTAATTTTTATTTAAAGGATTTACCAATTAAACAAACTGCTTTAATAATAGTGGACGTCATAAATGGCTTTATCTTCGAAGGAAGCCTCTCATGTAAAGCTATAGAGAGGATCATACCTCCTATAAAAAAGACCTTAGCTTATTTTAAGGAAAACGAGATGAAAGTCATAGCTTTTTCTGATTCTCATACTGAAAAATCAACAGAATTCCTAACTTTTCCAGAACATTGTCTTTGTGGCACTTTTGAATCTGAGATAGTAGAAGATTTAAAATCAATAGGTGGGTATTCTCTCTTATTTAAAAATTCTACAAATGGATTTCATGAAGATGCTTTTAAAAAATTGCTTAAAGATTTTCCTTACATAGATAATTTTGTAATAGTTGGAGATTGTACAGATATATGCGTTCTTCAATTTGCGTTATCTCTAAAGACTTACTTTAATAAAGAAAATAGAGAAAGCAATATAATCGTTCCTGTAGATAGTGTGGATACTTTCAATTTAGAAGACCATCCATCTGAATTCTATAACTTAATAGCTCTTGATTTGATGGATAAAGCAGGTATACAGATCGTAAAATCTTTAATTTAGAAAAATTATTTAAAATAATTACGGAGGTAAAATATGAGCGAAAATATATTAAATGGACTTTCTGAGATAATAAAAAAGGGTATGGAAACTATGAATGTTCCTGGTCTTTCTATAGCTATAGTTAAGGATGGCAATGTGATATATAGCGAAGGTTTTGGGTATTCAGATTTAGAAAATAAGATAAATATGAAAGCTGACACCATACTTCCTATAGGCTCTGCTACAAAGTCTTTTACTGCAACTGCAGCTTTGATGTTAAAACAAGAAGGAAAGCTCGATATAGATAAACCAATCAGAGAATATATGCCCGAATTTGATCTATTTGACCCTATAGCGACCCTTCAAGCTACGCCAAGGGATTTATTATGCCATAGAACTGGAATGCCAAGACATGATCTAATGTGGGCAAATAATAAAGATCTAAACCGTAAAGACTTGGTAAAAAGGCTAAAATATCTTCCTAATAACAGGCCTTTTAGAAGCATATTCCAATATCAAAATCATATGTTTGCAACCATAGGATATCTCATAGAAGTTTTAACTGGATCAAAATGGGAAGATTTCATATCAAACCGTATCTTTGAACCTTTAAATATAAAAGACTTTAATTTTAATGTAAAGTCAGATGAAACAGGAAAGCATGCTAAGCTTTATACTGAAAATGAAGAAGGTATAAATAAAGAAACCCCTCCTCTAGTTATAGATGGAATGGGACCTGCAGGCTCCATTAATTCTACAGCTCTTGAAATGGCTAAATGGATCATATTTAACTTAAATAGAGCAAAAGTAGATGGTAAATCTTTAATAGATGAAAATATTTTCCCAGAACTTTTTAATCCTAACATTCCATATATGATCTTGCCTTTTAACATCGAAGGAAAAGTGTCATTAGGTTATGGACTTGGATGGTTTATAGATATGTTTAAAGGGCATAAGGTTGTAGAGCATGGAGGAAATGTAAATGGAGCATCCGCCTTGATTTCTATGATGCCTGATAAGAACATAGGATGCGTTATATTGACAAATGCAAATTCTACCTTGCTTACATATGCAATATCTTGTGAAATATATGATAGGATCCTTGGATCTTCAGATAAGACAGACTGGGTAGAACTTTATCATACAAATTATAAATCATTCTTTGAAGCTATGAAAGCTCAGATAATGGCAATGTATAATTCAAAAGTAGAGAATAAGAATCCAAGCCATGATTTATCAGAATATACAGGTAATTTTACTCACCCTGGTTATGGTAATATTGTGATATCTGAAAGCTTAGATAAATCTACTCTTCATCTTAAGCTATACGATTTAGATATAGATCTTAAACATCTCCACTACGATATATTTACTTTTGAAGCCATGGGTATGCCTTTTTCTGTATCCTTTAAAACAGGCGTTATGGGAAATATTGAATCGCTTAGCATTCCATTTGAATTAACCATACCTCCTATTGAGTTCTTAAGATCAAACTAAACTTTATAGTGAATTTAATGTGGAGGTGTAATAGATGAGGATCGTTGATATTATCTCATCAAAATTAAAATTAGATTTGATAAAACCTTTCGTAGTTGCAATTGGCACTGTGACATATGGTGAAACCGTCATTGTAAAGATAATTACAGATGAAGGAATATGCGGATATGGCGAAGGAGCAGGTATTACTTTTGTAACAGGTGAAACCAATGATACGGTTATTGCTGCCATAGAGCTTATTAAAAAAGAAATAATTGGACTTGACCCTTTGAGCATTGAACATATCCATAGAGTCATGGACTCAACTATTGTGAGAAATGCATCTGCTAAAGCAGCAATCGATATCGCTCTTTATGACATAATTGGCAAAATCACAAAAGCTCCTCTATATAAGGTTTTAGGTGGCATTAGAGACAAGATTGAAACTGATATGACAATAGGTATAGATAAGCCTGAAATTATGGCAAAAGAAGCTAAAGATATAGTAGCTCGTGGATTTAAATATCTAAAGATAAAGGCAGGTCTTAATCCTGATGATGATATAAAATCCCTAAGTTTAATTAGAGAAGCTGTAGGACCAAGGATTCATATAAAAGTGGATGCAAATCAAGGCTGGTCTGTAGGAGATTCTATAAGGGTCATGAATAAAATCGAATCCTATGGAATCGATGCTGTTGAACAGCCTGTTGCCTTTTGGGATATAGAAGGTCTTGCATACATAAGGTCTAAGGTAAATATAAAAGTAATGGCAGATGAGAGCTGCTTCACTCCATATGATGCCATTTCACTTATAAGAAAAAATGCAGTCGACATCATAAATATAAAGCTTATGAAATGTGGAGGATTATATAGAGCAATTCAAATAAATTCCATCGCTGAAGCCTCAGGCGTAAAATGTATGCTTGGCTGTATGATGGAAAGCAAGCTTGCTATTTCTGCAGGTGCTGCTCTTGTAGCATCAAGAAATAATTTTTTGTATGGAGATTTGGATAGTTTTCTATATTTTAAAGATAATAACAGAATCAAAGGCGGTTTTTCAATAGATGGCTCAGTAATTAAGTTTAATGAGGAATATGGCCATGGAATAGAAGTTGACATGTAAAACATTTGAATAAACAAGGAGACATAAATTTATGCTCAATAAATCTGAAACTGCACTTTTAGTGATAGATATGCAATATGGCGGAGGCGCACCGGACGGGTCACTTGTAAAAATGTTAAACGTTGATGTGTCTAAACAAGAGGACATTGTCACACCAATTATTAAACTAAAGGATTTTTTTAATGAAAATCATATGCTCATAGTTAATATTAAAACTGAATACGAAGAGGATTTTAGCGACTGGAAAATGCTAAACGAAAGATTTGAAGTAAAAAAATATGAACATTTTATAAAAGGATCTAAAGATGCTGAAATAATCCCTCCTCTTGCTCCAAAAGATAATGAAAAACTTTTAATAAAACATAGGTGGAATGCCTTTTCAAATCCAGACCTTGATAAAATGCTTAAAGAAAATAATATTTTAAATCTTATACTAGTTGGAGCTGCTACAGATGTATGCGTTCTTGAAACTTGTAGCAATGCTTTTTCATTAAATTACAATTGCATAGTTCCAATAGAGACAACAGCTTCATTTAATCCTGAAAGAAAAAAAATGGGCCTTGATATTTTAAGCTTTGGTAGGAGCAAAGTGGTCCATGTGGAAGAAATATATAATATGTTTCAATTAAATAGTTAAAAACTTTAAAAAAGTATGCATTAAAAATATTTAAAGCATACTTTTTTTAGTCGATTAAAAATATAAATTCATCTAAAGATTAAGATGAGCTCTCAATGGTAAGTTCAAATTCTAGCTCTAAAAGATTATCTGACCAAGTATAATTTTCTTTTTCCTTCGTCTTTACAAAACCTGCCCTCTTATACATGTCAATAGCCCTATCTAAGTCATCAGTGGTTTGAAGAAATATAACCTTGTATCCTTTTAACTTGCAATATTCAATTGCTTCATTTAATAAACGGCTACCAAGCTTAAAACCACGATAATCTGGATGTATCAAAAACCATCGAAACTGAGCTCTTTCACCATGTCCCACAATGCCTACTGAACCAACAATTTGGCCATTATGCTCTGCAACCCATAACCTATCTTTATTCTCATCATAGTTAATCAAAAAATCATAAAAAGATTTTGCCACATACCCTTCAAAAGCAGTTGTATAATTATACTCCTGACTATATATAAAGCCATGCATATAGATAATATAACCAACATCCCCTGGCTTTATCTTATAACGAATACTAATATCTTGAGGATCCACATTAGCTATCAGCTTCTGTTCAAGTTTGTCTTGATCTGATTTCTTAAATTCGCTTTTCATAATCTTTACCCCCTTAAAATCCCAATATCTAATTATTTACTAAGTACGTTGTAGTAAAACTATTGCTTCTACATGATAGGTATTTGGAAAAAGATCCATCAACTTTGTTCTTTTAATTTTGTAATTATTTTCTATCAATATTTTTAAATCCTCCACCATTGTCTTTGGATTGCACGATATATAGATTATTTTCTCTGCATTAAAATCTATTATCTTATTCAATGCTTTTTTTAAAACTCCTGGTCTTGGAGGGTCTAGTATTATAGCATCAGGCTTATCATTTAATGATAAAATCACCTTTTCTACATCTCCAGCTATAAATTCACAATTATAAATATTGTTTAGCTTTGCATTATCTTCTGCAGCTTTAATTGCTTCTTCAACAATTTCTATCCCATAAACCTTTGTTGCGCATTTTGAAATAATCTGTCCAATAGTCCCTGTGCCACAATAAAGATCAAATATAACTCCTCCGCAATCACCCAAAAAATCTTTAACAATATCGTAGAGCAATTCAGTACCTTTTGTATTTGTTTGAAAAAACGAAAATGGATATATTTTAAACTTTAGTCCATTAACTATCTCATAAATGTAATCCACGCCATACAAAACATTTACTTCATCTGCAAATATAGATTCAGATAGAGAATCATTTATGGTATGAATTATTCCTTTAATTTTTCCTTCCAAATCTAAATTTAATAAACAATCACACCAAATATCCAATTTAAAATCACTTTTACTTGTTGTTATTAAATTTATTAAAATTTCACCTGTATTTTTACCTTTTCTTATAACAAGATTTCTAAGATAACCTTCTCTTTTCATTATTTTATAGTGTGGCACCTGCATCTTATTAAAATAATCTTCCGTATAGGCTATTATCTTTAAAAAATCTTCATGGACCAATTTACATCTATCTGTGGTTATTATTGAAAAGCTTTTTTTCTTTACATGAAGCCCAAGAGTTAAATTGCCGCCTTTTTCAAAATCACCAAATGTATATTCCATTTTATTTCTATATTCATAAATTTCAGGACTTCTTGTTATGCCTTCATAATTTATATCAAATATTTTTTCTCTTTCAAATAGGTTTAAAACGCCTTCTTCTTTAAGCTTAATCTGATAATCATATGAAATTTGAAGCATACTACATCCACCACAATATGTATAATGTTTACAGGTTTCATTCATATCATAATTGCCTTTTTCTATGACATTATTTAGTATTCCTTTATATTTTTCATCCTTAATTTTATTGATCTGAAATTGAATTTGATCTCCTAAAATTCCACCTTTTACTTCAACTTCTTTATCAAGTGCCATACATATACCACTATTAGGATACATGGCCTTTAAAACTTTAGATTTAAATATCTCTCCCTTTTTTATAATGAATCACCGTGCCTATGCCGAGAAGCCCCTAACTGGGGAGGAAAGGCATATTGGAATAAGCCAACATGTTCTCGATTTTTCCATCTATTTTAGTATCTGTTGCTTTTATTATCTCAATTTTTAATATATTTTTCTATAACTTTTTTAAATTTTTAAAAGGGCAACCGTATAGATTGCCCTTTTATCTAATTAAAAATATAGAATATGCTGTCTGCTATTGTTTTTATTAACTCAATATTAAACTTAATATTTAAAATCTTTTTCCTAGTTAAAATCTTTTCTCCTGTTTGTGGAAGTGCTGAATTATTATTCTTATTATTATTATTATTTGAAGTAGTATTAGCACTTGTAGTATTAGCATTCGTATTGTTGCCATAACCTGTATAATTAGTGTTATTAGTGCTATTATTGTTGCTAGGATATACTGTGGCTATTACTATAGCTGCATCCCTTCCCAAACTATCTTTTCCAAGTTTAGCTTTTAAAATATCAAGCGTGAATGCAACCTTATATTGTCCGATAGCTGGTTGTATTTGGGTCTTTTCTATTTCAATTTCATCAGTTAAAGTAACACCTGTTGAGAATTGCCAAGTATTCACTTTAGCTTTTTCTTTTATTTCTTCATTTGTCAAAGTACTCACATCATCAACAGTTAATGAGAAATCATATGCATCAATTGCAATATCTCCTATTAATATGGTTTCACTTCCCATAACTGAAACTACACATTTTGTTGTAGCAATGTTTCCATCACTATCTGTCAAGCTATAATTAATTGTATATGCACCAATCGTTGAAGTATCAACTGTCCCATCTATCTCAACTTTATCTTTTAAATTTGCTCCATCTTCTATATCGCTTGCTTGCACTATTAAATCTTCTAGGTTAATTGATTCACCTTTATTTATTACTTTTATATTAGTTACTTCTAAAATTGGAGCATTATTAATTATATTACCTGTTGTGTTAGATGTTATATCACTTGTTGTATTTGAAGTTGTTCCTCCTGCCCATGATGTTGTATTTGATGTCGTTCCACTTGTTATATTTGAGGTTGTTCCCTCTGTTGTATTTGAAGTTGTTCCTCCTGCCCATGACGTTGTATTTGATGTTGTTTCACTTGTTATATTTGAAGTTGTTCCTTCTGTTGTATTTGAAGTCGTTCCTCCTGCCCATGATGTTGTATTTGATGTTGATCCACTTGTTGTATTTGAAGTTGTTCCTCCTGTACTTGTTGTGCTGGATGTTGTTCCACTTGTCGTATTTGAGGTTGTTCCGCTTGTGCTTGTCGTGCTTGAAGTTGTTCCTTCTGTTGTATTTGAAGTTGTTTCTCCTGTGCTTGTTGTATTAAATGTTGTTCCACTTGTTGTGTTTGAAGTCGTTCCTTCTGTTGTATTTGAAGTTGTTCCTCCAGTACTTGTTGTGTTTGAAGTTGTTCCACTTGTTGTATTTGAAGTTGTTCCTCCTGTGCTTGTTGTGCTGGATGTTGTTCCACTTGTTGTGTTTGAAGTTGTTCCTCCTGTGCTTGTTGTATTAAATGTTGTTCCACTTGTTGTATTTGATGTTGTTCCTCCTGTACTTGTTGTATTAGATGTTGTTCCTCCTGTACTTGTTGTATTAAATGTTGGTCCACTTGTTGTGTTCGAAGTTGTTCCTACTGTTGTATTTGATGTTGTTCCTCCTGTGCTTGTTGTATTAAATGTTGTTCCACTTGTTGTGTTCGAAGTTGTTCCACTTGTTGTGCTCGAAGTTGTTCCTCCTGTTGTATTTGAAGTTGTTC